>NZ_WHIZ01000011.1:0-39119 GCF_009372125.1 Thermococcus sp. 101 C5 | reverse complement strand
ACAAAGGGCCGTGGTATAAATCAGCGTTTAAATCTCTCGGGCTGGATTATCTGCATGTGACTTTCGGGCCGAGGAACTGTGTTGAGCGCTGGTTTAGGACTGTTAAAGAGAGAACAAAGCGTTTCTGGAATAACTTCAGGGCTAGAGACTGGAGGAGGGTTCACAGGTTTGTTTTTCTGTTTTCATTCTGGTATAATTTTGTTAGAATTCATTCTCGGTTTGGTGGACCGCCTGGTGATGTGACTGAATGGCTTCAGGAGGTGATACCCCAGTTATCCTGACAGTATCAGCTCGAAAATCAAAAAACTAAAATACTTAAAGTACCTAGACATGCCTCTTGGTTTTACAAGAGCAAGGATACTTCCAGTATTGCCCCAGTACGAGATTATGAATAATTTGTTTGACAGGATTACATCCCGCTATGTAGATGGGGCTGAAGTGTTTTACGGATGGATGAATATGAGTCTAAATCAAATTAAAAGAGCTAAAAAGTTAGGGATTAAGACAATTGTGGAGTGTGCTTCTTCCTATCCTCTCTATCAGCTAAAGATATTGGAGGAGGAGTATCGAAAATGGAACATCCCCTTTAAGGTTGGAAGTCAAAAAATTTATCTGAAAGCCCTAAAAGAAATCAAAGAGGCGGATTTTATAAAAATCCCTTCGGATTTTGTTCAAGAGACTTTCATAAAGAACGGGATCCCAGAAGAGAAGCTTATTAAGATACCTTTTGGTGTGGATTTAGAAAAGTTTCAACCTAAAGATAATTATAACAATGAGATTTTTAGAGCAGTATTCGTTGGCACTGTCGGTATAAGAAAAGGCATTCCTTACCTGTTGAGGGCTTGGAGTGAGCTTAATTTAAAAGATGCTCAACTATATGTAGTTGGAGCGATTTCTCCAGACGTTAAAATAATTATTGCGAAGTACAGCAAACTTAAAAACATTATATTTACTGGTAGGGTTAAGGATATTGTCCCTATACTTAGAAAGTCTGATGTGTTTGTATTTCCCTCTATCGAGGAAGGATCTGCATTAGTTACCTACGAGGCAATGGCTTCTGGGTTGCCAAGCATAGTTACATATAATAGTGGTTCAATAGTACGAGATGAAAAGGATGGATTTGTGATACCGATTAGAGATGTCAAAAGCCTAAAAGACAGAATTCAATATTTCTATGATAACCCGTCTGAGGTCAAGAGAATGGGAAAAAACGCCAGAAAACATGTGGAAGAGTATACTTGGTACAATTATGGGGAGAATTTATATAATGAACTTAAAAGGTTTGGCCTGCTCTAAATAATCTATTACGGGGGGTTTAGATGAAGACGTATGTTTCAATTGCAGTTCCAACTTATAACCGCAAGAAAAAGTTACAGCAATGTTTAAAGGCTCTTGTAAATCAAAATTACCCCAAGGAAAGATATGAGATAATTGTAGTAGATGACGGTTCAACAGACGGAACTTACGAGTTTCTTCAAGAGAAAAGAAAAGAAATCCAAAACCTAAGAGTATTAAGGCAACAAAATAAAGGACCTGCTGCGGCTAGAAACCTTGGGATTAAAAATGCCCGAGGAGAAATAATATTCTTTGTTGATGATGATGTAATTGTTCCTAATAATTGGATTAGAGAGTTCTTGAATGTGTTTAGAAAACATCCTGAAGTTGTGGCGGTAAGTGGTTATGTAGAGGCCCTTGAAGAAATTCTCAAAAAGAATATCTTCGCAGGGTATGAGGCTTATATGTCCAGGCTTGCTTACAATATGCCAAGAACCATTTATATTGGAAGTTTTGAAACTTTTGGAGGAGCAACTTGTAACGTTGCATATAAAAGGGAAGTTCTTGAGGAGGTGGGTGGGTTTGATGAAACATTTCCAGTAGCTGCTGGGGAAGATGCCGATTTAAAACTCAGAGTAGCTCTAAAAGGTTACAAATTTGCATTTATTCCACTGAAGGCTATTCACATTCAAGACTACACTCTTAAAGGATTTTGGAAGCAGCAAGTTAATAGGGGGATAGGAAATTACTATTTTAGAAAAAAGTGGCAGTCATTTTTTAACAAAGACGAACTGAAAAATATTAGAGCGGCGCCTAACTACAACATCCCCCTCATGATATTAAAAGATGGGAAACTATTAATGCTTGCTTTGTTTTTAATTGCAGTAATTGCAAACAGATATGGGCAAATAAAGGCAAGGAAGATTCTTAAAATGGAGGAAGAGAAATGAGAAGTATTGGAGTTGTATACGGGTTGCCCGAGAAGTATGCAACTTCTATCCGACTAAAGAAATTACTGGGCGATACAAAAGACAAAAATGTCAGAACATGCCAAATTATTCCAATTGAATGGGAAGGCTCAATTGTTAAGAAGATCTTTATAATCCTCAGGAATATAATAACTGTATTAGATCCAAGATTTGAGGTTGATATCCTCTATGTCTCCGCCCCCTTAATAGCAAGTTCAATCCCAGGAATTATTGCAAAGTTATTAAAGAAAACTCTATTAGTAGTGGACTGGGATGATGCATTTGTGGATTTTAGAAAGAAGAAACCTAGACCCTGGGAAATTTCATTTTGGGAATATTTAGCTATAAAATTTGCAGATAAAGTCGTCGTTGTAAGCCCAGAGCTCAAAAAGATAGCTCTTCATCTGGGGAAAAATAGGGGTAATGTGGTTTATGTTCCAAACGGTGTAGATATGCAAATTTCTGAGCAAAAGTATGACGAAGAAAGAGAAAAGATGAGAAAAAAGTTAGGAATTCGGGATGATGAAATAGTCGTAGGATTTGTTGGTAGAATAAGCAGGAGAAAAAACACCTTTGTTGGAAAAGAGTTAGTTGACTGTGCTGAACAGTTAAAAACATCGAACATGCTTGAACACTTCAGATTTCTAATTGTTGGGTTTGGAGAGGGCCTTGAAACATTAAAGAGATATGCAGAAGAAAAAGGGGTATCTAATAAGTTCATATTTACTGGATATGTTGAGCACTCAGAGATTCCTTTTTATGTTAGTGCTATGGATATCTGCGTAGTTCCAGTAGGTAAAAAATTTACAGATACTGTTAGGAGCTCGTTCAAATTGAAGGAATTTATTGCAATGGGTAAACCTGTAATTACCGTAAACTATGGATCATTCAGCTATGAGACGAGAAATGGGAAATTTGCTGTTCTCATTGATGATAATTCAGAGCTTCCAAACGCGCTCCTAACTCTCGATGCAAAAACTCTACGAAAGAAAGCCGTTTCTGGAAGAAAATTTGTTAGGACTTATTATAGTTGGGAATATTTGAAAGATAAGCTAGTAGAGTTCCTCAATACTTAGATAAAATATCCTCATACACTTTAAAAATTTGCTTTGCTATGTTCTTCCAATCAAACTGCTCAGCATATTTTCTTATTTTTTCTCTATTCCATTCTTTGTTTCGGGCTGTTAAAATTTTTTCTGCTAAATCTTGTGGATTTGCTGGCTCACATAGTAATCCGTAATCTTCGGAAGTTATTATCTCTGGGACTCCACCGACCTTGGTACCAACAAAAGGTAATCCAACACCCAAGGCCTCAAACATAACAGTGGGATTGCCCTCACTTAAGCTTGGTAGAACAAACAGATCAGCCGCATTCATCCATAATGCTAATTTATCATCTGGAATTGGTCCAAGAAGTTTTACATGTTCTTGTAAATTAAGTTTTCGTATTTGTTTTTGAAGTTTTTTCTTTAATGGACCATCACCACCTATAAAACATAGAATGTCATTTCTTTGTTTAATTATGATCTTCATTGCTTCAATTAAATATTGAAATCCTTTTCGTTCGATAAGGTTTCCCAGACTAAAAATAATTTTTAAATCTGTAGGAATTCCTAATTCTTTTCGAGCTTTTTCTTTCGGAAATGTAACAAGTCTATCAGAACTAAATCCATTAGGAATTGAATAAACGTTTTGATTAAATTGTTTTAACAATATAGCATCCTTTTTGTTCACTCTAATCAAAGCATCTGCGTTTCTCCAACTCCAGTATATCTTTCTATTATTAGACTTATACTCCCGTAGGAACCATTCTTGATTCTCATGAACTGTTATAATAATCGGTACTTTAAATTTTTTTGAAATCTTTACACTAGAATATCCACTCGGCCATGTGAAATGAGCATGAACAATCTTAAATTTCAGATTCTCTCTTTTTATTACCTTTAGAATAGCCTTGTAATAATTCTCCCCAAGTCTTCTTCTAAAGTACCCTATGGGAAAGTGAATAAACCTAGGATAATATACGTAAACGTTCTCGTAGGAATAATTTTTAAGAAACATTTTACATCCATAGGGCCAGGGACTTATAACATACACATTATCAAAATAATCCTTCAGAAATTTTATCTGTTCTTTTACAAATACTCCTTGATAGTAGGAACCATCTTCATTTGGGAATATGTTTGTGATAACTAGGAGGTTGTTTTCGCCCATACAATTCTTTATTCCATGATTGCCTTTATAAACTTCTCTGCGTATTTATGGGAATAGTTAATTATTTTTATTTTTAATTTCTCATGCTTAGCGGTCTGGGGAGCATTCTTTATTGCTTCTGCGAAATACTTGCTTTGAGGGGGTACAGATGTTCCGTATCCTATCCAGTGAATAAGCTCAGGAATGGCACCTTTATCACTTCCAACAACGTAACAACCATTGACCGCTCCCTCTATGATAACCCTCCCAAAGGGCTCGTACCACAGAGAGGGCACGAGAAGAATGTCAGAGGCTTTGTAGTAGTGTCTTAGTATCTCCATTGGTTGGTACCCCACATAGAGGACGTTTTTTAAGGGAGATTTAGTAAACATCTTTCTTAGGGGTCCATCCCCTACAACAACAAACAAATGCCCAGGTACCTCTTTTGCTATCTTTGGTATTAAATGGGCTCCTTTGAGCTCTGTAAGGGTTCCAACGAATAAAACAATTGTCTTATCTTCTGGAAGGTTTAAATATTGTCGAGCCTCCTCTTTTGAAATATTGGGAACTATTTCTGGACTTATTGGATTGTAAAGCACAGAGATTTTTTCGGTAGGGATATTTAGTCTTTTCACGAATTCCATTTTTACAAAATTGCTAATTGCAAGAATCTTATCAAATTCGTCTAGTGCATTTTTTCTTTTGTTTATTTCGTGCACTAAAGCTGAACCAAGTATGTAGTTTGCTCCCATACACTGCCGTATGTTTGTTAAACTGCATCCTTCGCATAGTTTTCCGTTATTGTTCAACCCACGATTCCAACAAAGTAATGCAAAATCTCTCAAATGTGCAACTTTTGTATTAACTTGAATTTTTGAAAGGGCTAAAATTGATTCTAAGTTATTTGCATGGATAACGTCAAAGTCTTCCGTCTGGAGGAGTTCTTTTACGACCTTCATAATTTCAAAAGAGGAGAACTTGATATATCCGTTTAGTTGGAAGTAATATGAACTTTTTTTTCGCAGATAAATTTCAGAAGAGAGCTTGCGCAACTGTTTCTTAAATAAAAAGTACCTCCAGGATTTAAATCTTATTACCCTCAAATTTTTAGAAATCTCAGTTTCGGTTTTGTACTTAGTATAGTTGGGAGTAATAACAGTTACTTCGTGCCCTAACTGAGCTAGCTTATTTACTAAAATCTTCAGGCTAATTTCAGCTCCACCCATATGTATTGGGGGGTAATACTCAGTGACGAATAGAATTCTCATATATACGCCTCCAAGCTTTGTTCTTGATCACTCCTACCTTTTTTAGGTATTTTGGGTTGGCAATAAGTGGATCTATATTAAAATTTGGCTCATCAATACTTAGACATAAGTGCTTGATCTCTTTTGGTATTTCAGCATCTTCAAGAATTATTACAGGCTTTTTCCTAGCAATTGCTTCAACTATGGGCAAACCCCATCCTTCATACTTCGAGGGATGGATATACACATCAAGCATGTCGTAAAACTCAACTATCTTATCGTCTGGCACGAATCCCAGGAGAACTATTCTCTTGTCTTTCTCTACTAATTTTTGTATTTTTTTAAAGAGATGCCCAGTTCCAGCCAAGTAAAGTCGAGCATTTGGATTTTTGTACTCCATAAACAGCTTGATCAAAAGTTCATGCCTCTTGTATTCCTCCATTCTTGAAATGTATCCAATATTAAAAGTTTTGCATCTTTTCCCGCTAATGGGAGTTTTTAAGAATCTATCATCAATGGGCTGGTAGACTACCTTAATCTTATTCTCATCAATGCCTCCAAATCTAATCATGTCGAGTTTTGTTAAATGAGAGACAGTAAAGATTTTGTCGTAGAACCTAGCTGAAAACAATCCTAATCCAACTAAGAACCGCTCCAAAATTTTTCTGAATCCCCTCCCTCTGTATTTTAGGGGGATTAAATCGTGAACTGTAAGGTATTTTTTTGACCTTGGCTTTATGAACGGTAAAAGTATACCCTCTATAATTCCAATTGCGTGGTAGACGTCTGCATCTGTTTTTAATAGGAAGATTGGAACATCAAAAAGAAGCCATTTAAAGTATGATAACTTTTCCTTGGGAGATATTATAACATCTATTCCCTTGGCTTCCAACTTTTTGATTAAATTTCTTCCATAAACACCGATTCCTCCTGCCTTGGAGTCTAAATTCCTTGCCAGAATAACATACCTCATCCTACCCACCTGTAATACCCTTCCAGCTTTTTTACAATTTCACTCCAGTCGTATTTGCTCGCCATTGTCATGGCTGGTTTTTTCATTCTCTCTCTTTTTTCTAACGCAATTAAAATCTTTTCTGCAAAGTCCTTTTCATCAGCTCTTGCAATAAATCCGTTTTTCCCTTCTAGTATGAGCTCCTTAGAGGCGTTCATCTCGTAATCAACAGTAACTACGGGTAAGCCACTTGCATTGGCCTCAACAACAACAATCCCAAATCCTTCTCGAAGAGACGGAAACGCAAACACTTTGGATGCCTTTATCAATGCTATAACATCTTCATATCTGCTTAAAAACCCAAAGAATTTTACGTTATTCTGAAGATTAAGTTTAAAAGATAGTTTTTCTAGATATTCCCTTTCGGGGCCATCTCCCACTACAACAGCTTTAATATCCGGGATTTCCTGTTTTATTACGGTGAGGGCTTTTAGGAGTAAAGGAACATTTTTCTCCTTAACTAGCCTTCCAACGAAGATTATGTCTGAGGTGTAGCTGGAAGGCTTTATCTCTTGAATCTTTTCAAAGTGTACCCCATTGGGAACCACGTAAATATTCTTTCTGAGACCTGCTTTGTGGAGATCTTTTTTTATTTTTAGAGATACGGCTATATGATTGTCAGTTAAAACAAATAATCCTTTTTCAATTATTTTTCCGAAAAAACCTGCCTTCCCAAGATATTTTAGCCAATAACTTCCCCAGAACTCGTGCCACGTGATTACTAAGTTTGAATTACTAACCCTAGAAGCATAGCAGGGGAAATACGGAGCCGCCTGGCAGTCAACAACATCAAAACGCTCTTTGCTTAAGAGGGGTAACAGCTTTATCGAATGCAAAAGGGGAGGAGTTATCGCCCTTCTTCCAGAAGAATAAACCTGTTTGGGTTTGATAGTTCCATGGTAAATTATACCCTCCCCCTTAAGTATATCCTCCCCATTCCAGTGTTTGTATCCATATACATGAACTTCATGCCTTTTAACCAAACGCTTAGCTATTTCGTAGATTCTCTTTTCGACTCCTCCTTTGACCCATGGATAGATTACATCGTAGACAAACGCGATTTTCAATGTTTCCCCCATGACTACCGAAAATTTATAACTCTTCGGCTTTATTAAAATTTGGTGTCTCAAATGGCTCAAAAGTATTTCGTTCATCCAACCGCTGTTGTTGAGGAAGGAGCAGAGATTGGAGAAGGAACAAGAATATGGCACTTTGCACACATAAGAAAAGGTGCAAAAATAGGCAAGAACTGCAACATCGGAAAAGACGTCTACATTGATGTTAGCGTTGAAATCGGCAACAACGTGAAGATTCAAAACGGAGTAAGCGTTTACAGGGGAGTTAAAGTTGAGGACGATGTTTTTCTTGGCCCACACATGACGTTTACGAACGACCTTTATCCCAGGGCCTTCAATAATGATTGGGAAGTTGTGCCAACTTTAGTCAAGAAGGGAGCAAGCATAGGGGCCCACGCAACGATAGTTTGCGGAGTGACAATTGGAGAATACGCAATGGTAGGTGCTGGTGCCGTTGTTACCAAAGATGTGCCTCCTTTTGGATTGGTTTTTGGAAATCCAGCTCGCTTAAGGGGCTTTGTCTGCTATTGCGGCAGGCCCCTCAAGGAGAAGATTGGCGAAAGTGACGAACACGTAATCTTTAAGTGCTCCCAGTGTGGAAAGGAAGTCAAAATCAGAAAAGAAGACTATGAAAGATACCTAAAGGAGAAAGAGTTGTGAGGTGCTTTAGATGATCCCAATTGCTAAACCTTTGATTGGAGAAGAAGAAATAAACGCCGTTGTTGAGGTTTTGAAGAGCGGAATGCTTGCCCACGGAAAAGAAGTTGAAGCTTTTGAGAAGGAGTTCGCCCAATACTTGGGGGCAAAACACGCTGTTGCAGTTACCAATGGCACTGCGGCTTTGGATGTAGCATTAAAAGCCCTAAAAATCGGCCCCGGAGATGAGGTTATCACAACACCCTTCACATTTATAGCCTCAGCAAATGCGATTCTATTCCAAGGAGCAAAGCCCGTTTTTGCCGATATAGACCCAAAAACATTCAATCTTGACCCAAACGATGTTCTTGAAAAGATTAATGACAAAACAAAAGCCATAGTTGTTGTCCATCTTTATGGCCAGCCTGCGGATATGAAGGCCTTTAAGGAAATAGCAGAAGACTACAAACTTCATCTCATCGAAGATTGTGCCCAAGCCCACGGTGCTGAGTTTGAGGGCCAAAAGGTTGGAACCTTTGGCGATATAGCAGCGTTCAGCTTCTATCCTACAAAGAACATGACAACTGGCGAAGGGGGTATGGTTGTTACAAACGACGATGAGCTAGCAAAGAGGGCCGATCTAATAAGAAACCACGGCCAGGCGGAGAAGTATTTGCATGTGGAACTCGGCTACAATCTAAGGATGACCAACATAGCCGCGGCAATCGGAAGGGTTCAACTCAAAAAGCTTGATGGGTGGAATGAGAAGAGGATTGAAAATGCAAGGCTTTTGAGCGAAGGAATAAGTAAAATCGAGGGATTAACTCCCCCATACGTTGATCCTCGCGTAAAACACGTCTTCCACCAGTACGTGATTAGAGTTGAAGAAGAGTTTCCGCTAAATAGAGATGAACTCATGGCAAAATTGAGAGAAAAAGGCATCGGAACTGCAGTGCATTATCCAATTCCCGTTCATCAACAGCCCCTTTACCAGAAACTTGGCTACCCAAAGGATATTTGCCCAAATGCCATTGAGGCCTCTAAGAGAGTGCTGAGTTTACCAGTACATCCGGCCGTTAGCAAAGAGGACATAGATTATATAATAAGCGCACTCAAAGAGCTTTCTTCTTGAATAGTCCATGAGAGGTGTTCAAGATGCTTCGAGTTGGTGTGGTTGGCGTTGGGAATATGGGCTTTCATCATGCGAGGATTTATTCAGAATTAGCGAAAGAGGGGAAGGTTGAACTCGTCGGTGTTGCAGATGCTAATTTTGAGCGAGCTAAAGAAGTCGCTTCCAAATTTAATACAAAGGCTTTTAGCGATTACAGAGGCCTTATAGGGAGAGTTGATGCCATTAGCATTGCAGTTCCAACCTCTCTGCACAGGCAAGTTGCATTGGACTTTATTGAAAACGGTGTCAGTGTTTTAGTGGAGAAGCCCATTGCGGAGAGCATTGAAAGTGCTCAAGAGATAATAAGGGCGGCAAGGAAGAATAATGTCACCCTAATGGTTGGGCACGTGGAGAGGTTTAACCCGGCTGTTCTGAAGTTGAAAGAGGTTTTGGATGAGAATTTAATTGGAAAAGTTGTTACCCTCACTGCCAAGCGCGTTGGGCCTTTGCCTCCACAAATCAAAGATGTTGGAGTGATAATAGATTTAGGAGTTCACGATATTGATGTCATGAGCTTTTTACTTGGTAGAAGTGTGAGGAAAGTTTACGCTAAGGCTGGAAGTGCAAAGAATCCCTTGGAACTTGAGGATTACGCAATAATAATGCTTGATTTTGAAAACGCCACTGGAATTGTGGAAACCAACTGGCTTACTCCTCATAAAGTTAGAACCCTTAGCGTGGTTGGGACTGAGGGCATAGCGGAATTGGATTACATAAGCCAAAAGCTTGTATTATACAATCATGAATGGATTAGAGAGGCGAAAGTGCAGTTTAAAGAGCCTCTAAGAAATGAACTTGAACATTTTGTTGAGTGTGTTAAAAAGAAAGAGAGACCACTGGTAAGTGGGGAAGAAGGACTCCATGCCCTGATGGTTGCTATAAAAGCTTTAGAGAGTGCTAATAAGAATGAACCAGTAGAAGTTGAGTTCACATTTGAGAGAAAACAATGACTTCTCACTCTGAAGCATTTGAAATGACAACCTTTCCCTTAATTTTTAGTAAGCGTCTTGACTTTAATAGCATTGTTCTGTATCAGACAAATTTGTGAAAGTTTTTAAATGTCTTTCTCAAGTAAAGCTTAAGGGAGGTCAGAAAAATGCTTGAACTTCTAAAGCAGGAGTTCAGAAACTTCAAAAGCCCACTTTACAGGAACTCCATATACATCTCTCTGGCATCTTTAACCACTGCCGTTGCAGGTTTTCTCTTCTGGGCCATCGCTGCAAGGCTTTATCCCGCAGAAGATGTGGGAGTTGCGAGCGCCATCGTTTCGGCTCTTAACCTAACGTTCCAACTCTCAATGTTAGGCATGAACTTTGCGATAATAAGATTTTACCCCGAATATAAGGAGAAAGCAGTAAGTAGTGCCCTCCTAGTAACGGGCGTAGCAAGTGTAGTCCTCTCGATCGCCTATGGATTACTTATGCTTAATTCGGAGTCATTTAAGGAGTTTGGGTGGGATTTTCTGGGACTTTTTGTGCTGTTTTCAGTTATCGGAACGTTTTATAACGTCTTATCCACATATGCAATAGCCCGGAGGCAAGCCGAGCATGCTTTTTTGCAGAACCTTCTATTCGCAGGGAGGTTTGTATTTCTGGTGTTTTTAACCTCGCTGGGAGTACTTGGCATAATCTCATCCTTTGGGTTAGGGCTTATTCTCGGCGTGGGATACGCCGTTGTTATGGTGGGTATCCCGACGATAAAGATGGACAGAGAGTTCATCAGGGGGGCCTTTAACTTTTCAGTGGGCAATTACTTGGCCAACATAGCGAATATCGCTCCCAACTACCTCATACCGACACTGGTCTTGAGCATGTTGGGAAAAGAGGAAGCGGCTTACTTTTACATGGCGTTTTCAATAGGAAACCTCATCTTGTTTGTGCCAAACGCGATAAACACTTCCTTCTTCGTTGAGGGAAGCCATGGGCTTAAAAACATGAGAAGGACTCTAAAGAAGGCAATAACTTTCAGTTATGCATACTTGATTGCTGCTATCATTGGAGTGTGGAGTTTTGGAGGTTATGTTTTAAGGTTCTTTGGTGAGGGATACGTTGGAGGAGTGCCTTTGTTGAGGCTTATGGCTTTCGGGGGGTTCCTTGTTGTGCTCGTGAACTTTGCCCTAACGGTGCTGAACATCCAAAAGAAGGTGAAGGATATAGTGGCAATAAATACGCTAAAAGCCGTGTTATTCTTGGGGCTGAGTTATTTACTGGTGCCGAAGATGGGAATTATGGGAGTAGGCTTGGGCTGGATTGGAGCTTATTTAGGGGTTATCGGAGCTTTAGGAGTGATTATTAGAAAAGAAGTTTAAAAGTTTCCCTGCAGTCTTTCCCATGAGAACCTCTTGTTAACCGTTTTCTTTATCCTCAACGTTCAAAAAACTCTTGACCCTCCAAAAACTATTGGAAGGCCATGGAAATCTTTTTTAAGTACTCTTTCTTCAGAATCTTTAGTAACCCGCAACCAAGAATAGATATAACTCGCAGGTATGTCCAAAACTTTTAAGTTATGTAAGTTGTAATGAAGACGTGGTGTAGCAATATGAAAGCCCTGATTTTGTCTGGCGGTCACGGTACAAGGTTGAGGCCTTTAACTTACTCACAACAGAAGCAACTCATACCAGTTGCTAATAAGCCAGTCCTCTTCTATGCTATTGAGGACGTTATCGAAGCAGGAATTCACGACATTGGGATAATAGTTGGACCAAACAAGGAGCAGGTTATTGAAACTGTGAAAAGTGTCGACTGGGATGCCAATATTGAGTTCATCTATCAAGGCGAGCCAAAGGGATTAGCTCATGCTATACTCGTGGCGAAAGATTATCTCGGTGACGATGATTTCGTTATGTACTTGGGTGATAACATCCTTAGAGAGGGAATTATTAAACACTTAAGACACTTTAAAGAGGGCAACTTCGATGCGAGCATTCTTCTCTGTGAAGTTCCAAACCCCCAACAGTTTGGTGTTGCCGAATTGAGCGAGGACGGAAAGACTATTAAACGTCTGGTCGAGAAGCCCAAAATCCCTCCGAGCAATTTGGCTTTAGTGGGGATTTACTTCTTTAAGCCTATCATTCATGAAGCCGTGAAGCACTTGAAGCCCTCTTGGCGTGACGAGCTTGAAATTACGGACGCTATCCAATGGCTAATTGACCACGGCTATAGAGTCGGCTGGACAAAGGTCACCGGCTGGTGGAAGGACACCGGAAAGCCCGAAGACATTTTAGACGCAAATAGGTTAATCTTAGATGATATAGAGACAAACATTAAAGTGGAAACTAAAGCAAGGATACACGGAAGGGTAATGATTGAGGACGGATCTCAGATTGACGAAAATACTGTCATTAAGGGCCCAGTTGTAATTGGTAAAAACGTCGTGATAAAGAACTCTTACATTGGCCCATACACGAGCATTGGAGACAATGTTGTTATTGAGAACACCGAGATCGAAGATTCTATAATCTTGCCGGAGAGCGAGATCAGAAACGCCGGTAGAATAGTTGAAAGCCTGATTGGAAGAAGAGTGAAAATTCTAAAAGGAAACAACCATCCGTTTGGAAGGAAACTTGTCATTGGCGACAACTCCCAGATAATCCTCTGAGGTGGAAACATGAGGCTTTTGATAACCGGTGGTGCAGGGTTTATAGGGAGCAACTTCATTCGCTATATTTTAGAGAAGCACGAGGACTGGGAAGTGATAAACCTCGACAAACTTGGCTATGGCTCAAATCTTGCTAATCTGAAAGATATTGAAGATGACCCTCGCTATACCTTCGTTAAGGGAGATATAACTGACTTTGAACTTGTAAAGGAGTTCGTCAAAAAGGTAGATGCCATTGTTAACTTCGCGGCCGAGAGTCATGTGGACAGGAGTATCTCCAGCCCGGAACACTTTCTAAACAGTAACGTGATAGGGGTCTACACGATTCTTGAAGCTATTAGAAAAGAAAACCCAGAAGTTAGGCTTGTCCACATAAGCACTGACGAAGTTTATGGAGATATAATGAAAGGCTCTTTTAGGGAGGATGACGCATTGAGACCCTCCTCCCCCTACTCAGCAAGTAAAGCAGCCGGTGACATGCTTGTCCTCGGCTGGGCCAGAACTTATGACCTTAAAGCCTCCATAACGAGATGTACAAACAACTACGGCCCCTATCAGTTTCCTGAAAAACTCATCCCTAAGACAATAATAAGGGGCAGTATGGGGCTCAAGATACCGATCTATGGAAGTGGACAGAACATTAGGGACTGGATTTACGTTGAAGATCACGTGAGAGCTGTTGAGGCAGTTCTACTCAAGGGTGAGCCGAGAGAGATATACAATATTTCGGCCGGGGAAGAGAAGACCAATCTTGAAGTGGTGAAGATGATATTAAAGCTCATGGGAAAGGACGAGGAGTTGATAGAGTTCGTTGAAGATAGGCCTGGTCACGATTTAAGGTACTCTCTCGACTCTTGGAAGATAACGAGAGACTTGAAGTGGCGTCCAAAGGTCAGCTTTGAAGAAGGAATCAAGAAGACTGTCGAATGGTACCTTAACAACGAGTGGTGGTGGAGACCTCTAGTTGATGAGAGAATCCTTCATCCGACGCCTTGGAAGCTGAGGTGGTAAAGGATTTTTCTGCTTCATTCATTTCAAAACGAGAAATAGGCTACCCCTCAACATGCTCTAAAAGTGGCCTATTTTGCCATAATGTTTATATAATCTCAAAAATTTAAATAGAACTGGTGTCCAGAGATGTGTGAAAGGATAGACTTGGGGAAAGAGATTGCCCCTGTTCTAAGTTCTAGGGATTTAGTAAAGGAGTTGGCAGAGAGAATTGGTAGTAAAAAAGTTATTCTTGATTTTAAGAACGTAGAATTTATATCTCACTCTTTCGCTCATGAGCTCCTAATGTATAAATCCAGAAATCAGAATGTAGAACTCGTGAATATGAATCCTTCAGTGGCTAAAATGTTGGAAGTCGTTGAAAAGCACTTAAAGGGAGAGAAGAAACATCCAGAGATTAAAATAACTAGAAAAAGCATTCTATCGATAATCACTTAACAGTGAAGCTTTATGAAACTAGTAAAAGTTGTGAATCCGCGTGGTGAAAGCCTTCTCAATCAGCTGGCTTCTCTTTATCTTACATTTAAAAATGTCCATGGGAATGTTATTTTTGATTTAAGTGATGTAACTTGGATATTTCCGATTTTAATTCTCCCAATAGCCAGTTATATTCATGATACAGGTAGTGATTTCCGTCCTCCAGTGAAGCCTGAGGTTAGTTCATATCTTGGATTTGTTAAATTCCCAAGGGGAGTTAGCTCTGTGGGTGAAATGAGAAGGGGGGGGAATT
Organism: Thermococcus sp. 101 C5; assembly: GCF_009372125.1. Classification (NCBI taxonomy): domain Archaea; kingdom Methanobacteriati; phylum Methanobacteriota; class Thermococci; order Thermococcales; family Thermococcaceae; genus Thermococcus; species Thermococcus sp. 101 C5. The sequence continues at coordinate 24,206 of NZ_WHIZ01000011.1, read as the reverse complement.
ATATTCCTATTACCCTTTTGAAAGATGAGTCTCCCGTGGATAGGGCAAGACTGCAAGATGAATTTCTGAAAATGATTTATAAAGTTCTAAATTCAAGTGTGGAGGTTAAAAATGCTATTTATTATCCCGTTGAGGAATTGGTAGAGAATATCTTCCAACATAGTGGAAAAAATGAAGGTCACGTTTTCGCTCAGTATTACCCAACAAAGGAATTTTTAGATCTTTGTATTGTTGATAGGGGGATTGGGTTGGCTGCTTCATATAAAAAAGGAAAGGGACTGAACTTGGATGATGAAGAGGCTATAGAAATGGCATTGAGGGGATATTCTGTAAAACCTGAGGAATCTAGAGGATATGGTATAAGAACATCCAAGAGAGTAGTATGTGAGGGGCTCAATGGAGAGTTTGTTTTGATTTCTGGTAGAGCTGCATTGTACTCTTCAAAACACGATGTAATATATGATCTTCCCGATTTTTACTGGCAGGGTGTGATAGTTGCATACCGGATTCCAAAACCCAAACATCCTGTGGACATCTACCCTTTTTTGGAAAGATAAAATCTTAAAAACTGAAGTGGTAGGAAAGTTTATTTAACTCTTAAGCATGATTTATCATCTGAGGGTAGAGATATGAGGAGTAAATATAAAAAGATTGAATTTGAGGTTAAAATTCCTGACGATGTGAATATTGATGAAATTAGGGAAAGTCTTAAACGCATTATTTTAAGATGCCTGAAAGAAGAGGGGTTAAGCGAAAAGGAGCTTGAAAAAGTGAAGATAAGCATTGAGCTGGTGGAAGGGAATGAAGAACCTGAAAGTTGAAATTATCCTTCCCGGTAGAGTAAAAAAGAGAAAAGTTGGTAAAAAGATAAAGGAATACATTGAAGCTGTTAAAGCCGCAGAGAGGCTGAACAAACTTCTCGATGAGGTGGATTTGAATGAAATCGAAAAAGAAGTCGAGGACTTCAGGAAAAGGTTCAAGTTCAGAGGTTCTTCTCATTGACACCTCAGTTTTAATTGACCACTTTTTAAGAGGTGTACCGGGCGAAGAAAGGCGTAAAGTGTTTCTCAGGGAGCTGCGGAAGCTGTTTAAAATAGAAGAGATTGATGATCTTGTTGTTTTAACGTACTGTAAATTATACCGAGCCTTGAAGCGCAATGATGAACTGATTGAAGATGCTGATCTTTTAATTGCCGCTACTGCAATCGCTAAAGGTTACACTCTGTGGACTAAAAACATAAGGCATTTTGAACGTTTAGAAAAGTTTGGTTTAAAACTTTTTAAAGGATAAGGTGGTGAGGATGCCTTTTGAGTTCAAAAGGTTGGAAATTCCAGACGTGATTTTAATCAAACCTAAGGTCTTTGAGGATGAGAGGGGCTTCTTCATGGAGACGTACAAGAAGGAAGACTTTGAGAAGGTGGGCATAAAAGGGGAGTTCATCCAAGATAACCACTCAAAGTCTAAGTATGGGGTCCTCAGGGGATTGCACTTCCAGAGAGAGCCTTATGCCCAGGCGAAGATCGTGAGATGCATTAGAGGAGTAATCTATGACGTTGCCGTGGATTTGAGAAAAGACTCTCCGACTTTTGGAAAATGGGTCGGCGTTATCCTCTCAGAACACAACAAGTGGCAGCTCTACATCCCGAGAGGCTTTGCCCACGGCTTTGTGGTGTTAAGTGACGTTGCCGAGGTTGTTTATAAAGTCGACAACGTCTACGCTCCCGAGTATGAAGGGGGCATAATATGGAATGATCCAGATATAAGCATAGAGTGGCCAATTGATGATCCAATAATCTCGGAGAAGGATATGAAGTGGCCGACGCTGAGGGAGGCGATAAAAAGGGAATGGGTCTTTTGAGGTGATTCCATGAGAGTAGCTATAATTGGGGCGAATGGACAGCTAGGAAGTGATCTAGTCGAAGTGTTTGGGGAAGATTCTTCTTTTGAAGTGATACCTTTAACTCATGCCGACCTTGACGTTACTGTTCCCGAAACTTTGGAGATTTTGAAAGAGCTCAAGCCAGATGTGATTATCAACACCGCAGCCTACGTTAGAGTTGATGACGCTGAACTTTACCCCGAAAAGGCATTCCAAGTTAATGCAATTGGGGCTCTTAACGTTGCAAGGGTCACCAGCGAAATAGATGCAGTTAATGTTTACATCAGCACGGATTATGTTTTTGATGGAACCAAAGGAGAGCCCTACACAGAGGAGGATATTCCAAACCCACTTAATGTTTATGGTCTGAGCAAGTACGCCGGCGAGATCTTCACTAAGAACTACTCCAAAAGATACTATATTATCAGGGTAGCGAGCTTGTATGGAAAGGTTGGTGCGAGAGGGAAAGGCGGTAACTTCGTCGAGTTTATGATTCAAAAAGCTAGGAATAAAGAAGAACTCAGGGTTGTTGATGACATGTTCATGAGCCCGACTTATACAAAAGACGTTGCAAGGACTTTGAAGAAGTTTTTGGAACTAATGCCGGGGTTTGGAGTCTATCACATGGTTAATGAAGGTTTCTGCTCTTGGTATGAGTTTACTAAGGCAATATTTGAAATTCTGGGCTGGGAAGTTGATGTTAAGCCAATAAAGTCTGAAGAGCTTAAGAGATTCGCAAAAAGGCCTCAATTTTCGGCTCTGAAGAACGAGAAGTTGAGGAGGCTTAATCTGAAGATGAGGTCATGGAAGGAAGCATTGACAGAGTATTTGAAGGGAAGTTTCGCTTGAAGAATATATTGCTCGTTCCAGAAGGTATATCGTTTAAGAACCCAGTCTTTCGGATACTCCACCGGCAGAAATACGTCATGAACGTGAACTATGACACCTTTGTTAAGCCTCTGTTGTCTGGGAGTATCTTTAGTTCGTAGATTTTTACGCCTTTCAATGGGTATTCTTTCATGAGGTTTTTGATGATGTGAGACCAAATGTTTACTTTAATACCCTAAGAGGCTCTCTACATTTTGTTTAATTGTGGCAATTTTTATTGGTTTATCTTTTTCCGGTGTGATCTATGCATATTTTATGTCTATCGTAATCACCTGCGTGGCTTTTGCTGTGTATTTTATCAAGAAAATATCTTTTTCCGTAAAGGAAAGCGATTTGGATTCAATGTGGAAGGAACTTCTATCTTTCTCGATCCCTCTCTTCATAGTTGCAATACTGGGTATGATTATGGGCTATACCTATACGTTGATGCTCGGATATTTCAAAACACCAGATGTTGTTGGACTATACAACGGAGTTTTACCTTTAGCCCAGCTAATTACAGTGATTTTAGGTTCATCAGGCTTTATTTACACTCCAATTGTCCCGGGTCTTTACTCAAAAGGACTGATTGAGGAAATGGGCAGAACCTACCAGATTCTAACAAAATGGATTTTCTCCGTCACATTTCCGGTCTTCTTAGTAATTTTCTTATTCCCGGAAACCGTTTTGAATTTTTTATGGATCAAGCTACGTTCAGGCAGCCCCGGCATTGAGAATCTTAGCTCTTGGCTTTAGGTTTCACACGTTTCTTGGCTTGAAGTAGCGGATTATGCAGTAAAGAACTTCTCCATCTACTAATTCAAAGCTACCGTTATTAACGTAGTACTGATAAAGGATAGAAGTTTTGAATCGAGGGAATCTTTCGTATTCGTCTTTAAATTTTAAATCTGGTATGGGCTCATAGAGCTGGTTTGGAGTAATATGGAAACCCAGAGCCTGCCAAAAGGAGAAGGTTTTCTTTAGGAAAAGTCTCAAAATGGAATAGTATATTTTCACTTACCTCTCACCCCATCCACGACTCCTTTCAAAAATGAAAGCCATCCTTTAATATCTCTGGCGATACAAAAGCTTAGCACCGCTTTCAAACCAAAGAAGTATAACAAAAAAGCAATAAACTCTTTTAGAGTCGCATGCTTTCTTACAAACAAAAATCGGTTTCTGGTAAGATAATATATTTGTATTGGCCTAATTTTATTCCAAGAGGCTGAATGTTTGTGTCAAATTTTTGCTTTTGGAACGTACAAAACTTTTATCCCGCCTTTTTTGCTCTCATACGTAGATCAGTTTCTTCCCCATGGGATAAAGTATTTTAACCTTTGATTTTTTATAATAACAGAGAGGTGTGACAAAATGTATCCAAGAGTCTCGATAATAATCCTCAACTGGAACGGGTGGAAAGATACGATAGAATGCCTAGAATCTGTCTATCAGATTACATATCCAAATTACGATGTGATTGTAGTAGATAATGGTTCTAGCGATGAGTCAATAGAGAAGATAAAAGAATATTGTGAGGGAAAAATAAAGGTAGAATCCAAGTTTTTTGAGTATTCTAGCGAAAACAAGCCAATAAAAATCATAGAATACACAAGAGAGGAAGCAGAAGCTGGAGGGGGGAAAGAGGAAGAAATTTCAAAGTTACCTTCAAATAGAAAACTAATCTTAATAAAGAATGAGAAAAATTATGGCTTTGCTGAAGGAAACAACATCGGAATCAGATACGCTTTGAAGACTTTGAATCCTGATTATGTCTTGCTTTTGAATAACGATACAGTTGTCGATAGAGAGTTTTTGAAGGAGTTAGTGAAAGTCGGTGTAAATGAGGAGAAGGTTGGATTAATACAACCAAAGTTACTTTATTATGATGATCCAAATATTATAAACAATACAGGTCTTCTTTGCGACATTTTTGGGGCCACACTACACAGAGGCAGATATGAAAAAGATGAAGGTCAGTATGATAATCTAACTGAGAAGGGATTTTTTTATGCTAGTGGTGCTTGTCTTTTGGTTCAGAAAGAGTTTTTATATGAATTAGGAGGCGAGTGTTTTGATAAATTTCTTTTTGCATATCATGAAGATGTCGATTTATCTTGGCAAGCAAGGTTACTAGGTTTTAGAGTCATTTACTGTCCAAGATCTATATGCTTTCATAAGGAAGGGAAAAGTTCCGGTAGATTCAATCCCACAACAGCGTATTGGGGATATAGAAATAGAATTAGGGTTTTGATGAAAAATTATTCCATTAAATATCTTATTTGGGTTCTTCCGATAGCCATTTTATTAGAATTCCTCATGTCGACTTTAGTTTCTATTTACCGAAAAGATTTTAGATATTTTTATAGCTTTTTAAAAGCTCTTGTATGGAATATCAAAATTTTTGGTAATACTTTAAAAATGCGACGTTTTGTGCAATCAAAACGAAAAGTAGAGGATAAGCATATTCTAAGGTACATGGAACATAATTCTATAGAATGCCGGTTTTTGTTAAAGAAATTTCACCAAGTAATTAGTCAACTAATCCGATTTCCCCGTATATAATATATCTCAAGCTCTCCATTTAAATAAATTTTATCGACAGTTGGATCACTATTTAGCTTTACAAAGTCATTTGGTGTAAATCTAGCGTGTTTTGGCCAAAGCTCAAAATAAAATAATTTCATTAATTTATTTGTCAACATATATTTGTCTTCCGAATAGGATTCGCCTAAGGTACCAAAATGCGTATAATTAAAGTGGTCTGGTGGATATCTTTTTGTATTATATAATGCAGTAGCATATAACTTATTTTCTTGCATAGAATATTGGTACCCTTGAAGAGCGTGTACAAACCGACCAAAAGTGATAAACATATCTATAGGTTCTAAATTTTTATCACCAAATTCAATAAGCCAGCTTGTACCACTTATTTCCATTGATGTTACTTGCTGATTGTAGCTTTTAATAATTGGAGATGGGTACAAATTGAATGTACTTATGGTCGTTGATATTATTAATATAAGAAAAATCATCAAAAAAAATATTTTGTTTTTTTGGAGTAAAAGGTTTTTCTTATAATTTATGAAAAAAACACTGACTAATAGAGTAGAAAACAGAATAACATACTTCAACACCCGTTCATAACCGATGACGATATCAACAAATAGAGAGATAACCATCAAAAAACTCGACAACAGAAAAACCAGCCCAAAGAATAGATGGTTAAATTCCACCTTTCTGTTAGATAACATATTTTTAACAATTATAAGTACAACTAAAGATGCCAATATCAGGTAAATGAAGTGTGCTCCTTCCCTCTTTATGAACAATTCTAAAACTTCAATTTCTGTTAGTTTGGATCTTGAAAACAATGTAGAGTAGTATTCTATGGGGGGGGTACTCATCGCCCCTAAAAAAGAAAAATATAATCTCCGAGTATAAAAAGAAAATCGAGAAAACATAGAAAACCAAGTAAAAAAAGAAGTGAATAAAACCAAGCACAAATGCCATGTTCCCTTATTTGCACTTTGATTGATCTTAGAAATTGCTTTTGATAGATAACCTGATAGGGGAAATAACACAAATATAATCATTAATAAGATGACAATTTCTGGATGCATGTACGGTATAAGTAATAATATGACGATAAGCAGTACCTTAGTCTCAATTGATGATTTATACAAATCCAAATAGAAAATATAGAATATAAAAGGAAGGAGAAAAAATAAATTATCCGAGGGCGTAAAAGCTATCCGCCGACCGCCCAATAGAGGTACTGAGGCAAACAAAAATGCAAACAGACCCGCACTACGATCACCAGTGATTTTAATAGATATTAGAGAAATGGAAATAACATAAAGATAATAAAAATAAGCTGGTATTAGTTCTCTAATTAGGAAAAAATTTAGATTCGTAATTTGTATAATTACCGAAGAAATTATATGGAATACTGGATAAAAATTATTATCACCTACATGTCCAGATATCAAAATGTCTTTAATCATCCCCACATGAGACAAAGCATCATGTCTTTGGTAAAAAGCATAGCCTCTGAATATCGGTAGTAAGACAAGAACGGCATTAAGCATAACGATAGTAAAGATATTAGCCAAACACGAAATCGTTATCTTTCTTGTAAAAATATTATATAATACTCCAAGAAAACTGCAAGAAAAAGAGATCAGAATCAAGATAAAGAAATAAGTTGGGTAAGCATCATAAATTGAAAGCTCATACCCCTCCGAAGGTGGCGTTACAATGATAATATATAGAACATAGTTCAAGAGTAATACCGAAATAACAGCTAAAAGTTTTGGCTTTACACTAACTTTATTATATTGCTCCATCTCTCTATCGCCCCCTCATATGTAAATTTCTGTTCTACTAATTTTCTACCGTTCTCTGCGATACTTTCAATATCAGAGTGATTCAAGGCTCTTATAACATTTTCTGCAATACACTCTGGAGAATTATCCTTCATGATAAATCCAGTTTCCCCATCTTTTATTATGTCTGGGATTGCACCAACTGGAGTCGCTAGAACAGGAGTACCACAAGCCATTGCCTCTAAAATTATAGTTGGAAATGCATCTTCATAGGTTGGAAGAACGAGCAATTTTAATTCATTCAAATACTCTGGAAGTTCTTTTCCAATCCATCCCACGATTGTTATATTAATCTTATATTCATTTCTAATTTTCTTACACTCATTTTTAACCCAATTCAACAAATCTCCGTCACCTCCTATTAAAAATTTAACATTTTTATTTTCGCTTGCAACAATAGGAATAGCTCTAACAAACTCCATCACTCCTTTCTCTTTTCTAAGTCGCCCAATAAATCCAACTATGTTCTCTCGCTCGCTTAACTTCTTCTTTATAGTATAGCGTGTGACATCCACAAATCTGGCTCCTTCTGGAAGGAGTTTACCCTTATACTTCTCTAAACCCAATTCTTTTATTAATGACTTAGATTCTGGAGAAATCCCATCTAGTAGGCTAAATAATAACGGGTCCTGTAAACTAATGATTTTAGAAAGAAAAGATTTGGATTTACTTCGTGTAACAACTTCAACCGTTTTTTTTCTCAAAATTTTTGAAGTAATAAGTGGCAGTAAATAATATGGGTAAGCCATATAAAATATTACAACATCAATATCTTTCCTTACTCTTATTAATTCTAAACTTATTTTAACTTGTGACAGGATACACTTTACAGTCCATAAAATTGCTGAATAGAATTTAGGTTTAATATCTTTGAGGTAATGCATACCGACACCAATATCCCGCACTTTAACTTTTTTAGATGCTATATTAACTCTTTCTGTATTTCCATCTATTAGTACAATTTTCTCACAAATTGGCTCAAGAATTTTTAATACATCTGATAAAAATTTGTATGGTACATAAGATGCCCAAGGGAACGAAACTACTGCAACTCTTGGTTTTATATTATTATTAGTAGTATTATAATTACTTTTTGAAAATACTTCTTCCATCAAAATCAAACCCCCTCCAATCGATTCCCAAAAGATCCAAGATTGTCGGAGCTATATCCATTAGGGTTGCATTCTCTCTAGCTGGCGTTTTATCTTCTAGATTTGAAATAAACAGTACAGGGGTGTCCTTTCTATGGCTTCCAGGTTGAATATTATGAGAATCGGATGTAGTTATCAATGAATCTTTAAATGACCATCCTGCGCCATAGTCTTCGTGGAATTCAAATACAATATCCGGGTATTTTTCAATAAATTTACCATTATATAATTCCTCCCGTTTTTTTGCCCATTTCATAAGAGGTTCATTAGTAATGGGGTGCTTTAAATTAAGCAGAATATTTATAATGTCGTTTCTTACATCTTCATAAGATAGATTTCCTAGCTTATCCTTTCTAATTACTATTCCTCCATAATTGTATGCTTTTATTCCAGAAAGATCAGATAAATAGGCAATAGTATTTTCCCAGTCTATAATATTTGATCCTATAAACATCGATTTTAATTTTGGCAGCCTTCTTAGTAATTTAGCAGCAATGTCTCCTAACTTATATCTAGCAATGAAGTCCATGAATACTGCTCTTTTTTTATAGATGCTTGTTTGCACAGACTTACCTGAAGAGTTAATGGATAGATATTTCTTTTCTGCTAATATTTTATTAATATTTACAACATACACAGGTCTTCTCATATGCCCATGATCGCTCAAGAGTATCACGATTGTATCTGAACCTGCTGCCCTTACAAGTCTGCCAACTACTTTATCGTATTCTTTATAAAACTCTGGAATTACCCGCTCGTAGGGGTTTTTCCCGGGATATGTAGGATCTGTTTTATCAAAGTAATTCCAAAAACTGTGTTGAATTGGGTCAAGTACAGAGGAGTAGAAAAAGAATAAATCCCACTCCTCATTTAAATATTTCAAAGCAAACTCTGCTTCCTTTTTCAAAAGATTTTTACCCTTTTCTATAAATTTATTAGGATTCCTTCCAGGCAAACCTCTTAGACCACTTAATTCCAAAAGTTTCCTCTTATCCTCAATTGAAGGGAACATTTGAACATCGTCTTTTGTAGTAGCTCTTCCTACCATGATGCCATTAACTTCCCATACTGGGTACCCTAACAGAGGCCAAAATACATATACTTTCCTACCAAATTTCCCAGCTAAATCCCAAAAAGTTCTACCTTTTATGGTGGAGTTATCTAACTCTTCTCTAAGTAGTTTGCTAGTCTTTTCTAGCGGATCTACAAAGAAAAGAACACCATGTTTTGCTGGGTTTAAGCCTGTATAAATACTGGCCCAAGAAGTCGGTGAATCTGGTGGGAAAACCCCTTTTAACTTGATGTCTGGGCTACTTTCTTTTAGCTGACGAATGTTGGACAGATCATCTATAAATTTATTTATCAACTCTGAGTCCATTGAGTCAATTCCGATAACTAGCACTCTTTTCCTCATGCATTTACCTCCCAATGCTTCTATCTATTTTCATCAATACTTCCATGATTTCTTTTTTTAAACTTTGGATGGACTTTGTCCCGTCCACTATCTCAAATTTATAACTGGTCTTTAAAAACTCTAAAATTTTGAAATACATTTCTTTTTTGCTTTTTAAGAACTCTAAAGAAGGAATATCATCCTTGCGTCTAAATGCAATCTCTTCAGGAACATCTACAAAAAATAAAACATCTGGTCTCGGTAATAATCTAAAAAGCTGATTCAGTCTACGTCTTATTTTTTCGTCACTATATCTTAAATCGAGAGCTAAATCCACAATTGTATCAAAAACGTATCTATCGCAGACCACATTTTTTCCAAGCTTTAACGGAAGGGTAACTTTGAAAATGATTTGTATTGTGTAATCTACTAAAACAAACCATTCATAAAGTTTAGAGACTAACTTATTACTAAATAGCTTGTTTTTTAATTTTAAACTTTTTTTATAATTTTCATTAAAATTGCTTTCACGTATTACTAGTTTGTTTTTTAAAAATATAAGGAGTCTCAGTATTGAGGATTCAAATTTTCCCCATCTGTATTCTGCCGATATCCCTCTCTTTTTTAGATCGGCAATTAACTCTCTTGCTAGAGTTGTCTTTCCTGAACCATCAATTCCCATAAAGCAGATTAATATACCTCCTTTCATTACTCACACCTTTTAGTGTGTGTTTTTCCTTTATAGTTTTAATAATGCAACAACTCTTCATAAACGTCTTCTAATCTTTTAACAATATTTTCCCACGAGTATAGTAGGACTTTTTCTCTTGTTTTCACGGTTATACCTTTTTCTCTAATCGTCTCCAAAGCTTTATAAATTTCTTCTTCTCTTTCTATAAAGAAAAGTCCATCTCCACTCACAAAAATTTCTGGAAGAGCTCCAAACTTCGTAGTAATTACCGGAAGATTACAGCTCATAGCTTCTAAGACAGAAAGAGGAACGACTATGCTGTTATTTTTACTCATCGTCGGAAAAATGTAACAATCAGATAACTGATAAAGCTCCTCTATATGAGGAATGTATTCTGTAATAACAGTAGATCCTGCTTTTTTGAGCTCTGTATAGACTTTTTTCTCTACATCTGTAGATGTACTTCCGACAATTACAAGATGTATACTGTCCCTACCTTCTAAGGATGTTAATGATAAGATGTTTCTTCCACTCTTTATATGCCCCACATGAAGAAGTACGAAAGTATCCTCATTAAACCCATATCTTGCTCGAAGCTCTTTTTTTCTTTTATTATCTACTGGAATAAATTTTTCAGTATCCACACCATACAATGGGAATAAATGCACATTAAAACCAAGTTTTTGGAAGATCTCAAGATGTTTTTTGGACTGTACTAACATTACATCTGGCTTTGCTTTTATTTTTGAAATGACTTGCATAGAAAATTTAGACAACTGAGGAAGAGGCGTGGACATTACGAGTCTAGGACGATGTTTAACAGAATGTTTAGTAAAGTAAGAAATCAACTTCATCAAAATAAAGCTCCTAAGTGATGGGCCTGGTATATAGTGAATTATGTCTGGTTTAAACTCTCTAAGCTGTCTCCAAAAACTAGCTGAAGCAAAATCCAGAGGATTTAAAACGAGAACGTCATGTCTTTTCATAAGTCTCTTTGAAAGATTATAGGTTATGTTTTTCATTCCTTCGTCAATATTTCCATGAGTATCGCCAAGAAGACAAATCCTCATACCACATCTCTCCTTCCTAAGGTTTTATCAGACATATGTAATCACTTCTTCGTAGATCTTTTCTAATTTCTCTACCACCTTCTCCCATGAAAAATTGGACTTCACAATTTCAATGCAATTTTTAGAAAACCTATTGCGCACATCCTCATCATAAATAATTTTATATATTGCTTCAGCAAGGTCATGATAGTTGGGTTGGGTTACGTAACCTACTTTTCCATTTATCCATTCCAACGTTTCTCCAGCATTCGTTGTTACTATCGGTGTTCCAACAGCGCAAGCTTCAAGGAAAGTCACAGGAAAACCATAGAACATGGGTGTTACAAATACGTCGGCATCGACTAAAGCTTTAAGTTTATCTTCACTAGAAAGGAAACCAGCAAATATAATCAAGTCACTTATTCCTAACGAGTTCACCATAGCCTTAGCTTCGCTCATATATCCATCGTCTGGTCCAGCTATTACCAAAACCACATTTTTACAGTTCATATTATTTATTAAGTAAGCACATGCTCCAATGAGAAGGTCTATACCCTTAGTTTTGTGGATCCTACCTAAGTAAAGAATTATCTTTTTGTCTTGCGATATATTAAGCTTTTTCTTGAAAGAACCTTTAGGTGGTAAAATAGTGTAATTAGATAAGTCTATCCCATTAGGTAAAATACGAATTTTATTTCGTGGAACTCCAATTTTTTGAATTTGATTTACTTCCCCTTCATTGAGAGCTAGAATATATTCTGCATCTTTTACAATACTCTTCCCAAAGAAATCAAAAAATTTCTTTAGAACTTTTCTGTGATCACTTGTAGATAGCGTACCATGTGGCTGCAGAACATAGGGTATCCCGTACTTTTTCGCAAAATAATGAATTACAAGGTTCTGAAAGGTTCTAGTATCATGAAGATGTATCACGTCAAAATTTTTTAATTCTCTTCTCGCCCAAGGAATTAATCCTGGAGAAATAAATATTTTATAAGAGTATGCAAGGCGATTTGAAATGTTTTTAAAATAATGAACTTTTATTCCGTTGATTCTAGAGAACTTCTCTTTTACTCTACTTTTCTCATCATTCGCGTCAGTAGTTACAACTGTAACATCGTGTCCTTTGAGAACCAAACGTCTAGAGATTTCGTAAGCTACAAGAGGCCCCCCTCCATATCCTACTGCTGGAGGAAATGCAGGAATCACTTGTAATATCTTCATAATAAATTTCACCTCACTGTCAGCAATATTTCTTCCATTTTTTTAACAATTTTTACCCAATCATAATTCTCTTTGATGAATTTTCGACCCTCTTTACCCAGTTTAGTTCTTAATTCTTCATCTTTGTATAATTCTAGTATTTTTTCTCTATATTCTTCTTTATTCGAAGCATAGATCACTCTATCGCCAGCAACAGCTTTAACTCCCGACAACTCAGTTGATATTACAGGTTTTTCACATGCCATATATTCAAAAAGCTTAAGTGGGACAGCATTCTGTGATATAGCATTGGGTTTGAATGGGATCAAGCAAACATCCATAGCTGAAATGTATTGTGGTACTTCTGTATACGGTACTGTACCAGCAAAGATAACTTTATCCTCTATTCCATACTCCTTAACGAGTTTTTTATTTTTCTCTAGTCCTCCTTCTTCTCCTACAATTAATATTTTTACGTTTTCTAAATCTTTAATAGCCTGATAAACTGGCGTCAAATCAACCCACTCTCTCAAAACCCCAACATAACCAAGAACAAAGTAATCCTCTAACCCAAGTTTTTGCTTTAAGTCAGTTTTAGTTCTTTTAAAAAGTTTAGTATCAACACCATTGGGAATGAGTTCAAATTTCTCACTCGGGATTGAGTAATCATCTCTAAGAGTATAAGATATACCAGTAATTTTCTTTGAGATTGCTACATTTTTTTTGAGCATTGTTTTCCCCCACCATTTTCCAAAAAACCTAACAAGCTTAGGAATTTGAGGAGAATTTGCTATCATTTCTGGCAAGTCATCAGCTAAATCGTAGATCATTGGTAATCCTAATTTCTTTGCCACATAGTATCCAGATACAAGTGTATTGTAGTTTAGTATCACATCAAAATCATCATTTGGTAGCTCTAACAGTACTGGCGCTAAGAATTCTTGTTTAATTGGGCTTATCCTTTTGTTTGTTATGTAGTGAATATCAACGTGGTCAATAATTTTTTTAAAGCTCTCATAATATTTGCTAGTATCAACTTGCTGCGCTCTCCACCAATCATTAATACAGATGACAGAAATATCGTGATTTCTCGACAAATATTTGATAAAATGATGAAGTCTGTTTGGAGCTACCTTTTTCAAATCGACTATCGAAGTTATTAATATCTTCATTGTACCTCCCCATCAGTTTCTATTCATAGTGTATTTTAACACTCTATAGGTAATCCCAACTTCTAAGCAAGTTTTCTTTTTAACTTTTTGAATTTCACAGCGTAGGTGTACCTTATGAGCGTCCCGTTGATCCAAGCTTGAGCAGTATTAACTTTCTCTCCCCCTATTTTTCAACTCCTGTTTAATCACTCCCTCACCATCTTTGCCAACACGTTTAGCATCAACCCAGCAATGAACAACTGAATTCCAATAATCACAAAAATCCCTGCACCTATAGCTTGAGTTAAATAAACATTTTCTCCCCTGTAATACGGCTCCAAAGCTAAATACCCTAAAATTCCGGCAACAATAAACGATATCATGCTCAAGCTTCCAAACAACAGTAAAGGTCTCTTATAGCCTATAAAGCTCAAAATGCTTGCTAAAACACTAAGGCCGTGAGAAACAGGGTTTTTCTTGTGTTTCTTTGGCACATCATAGCGAACACTTATTGGAACCTCTTTAATTTTGAGTCCTTCTTCTCGGGCCTTCACTATCATATCAGTCTCCACCGAGTAATCGGTGCTATTTAAATTTAGCTTCTCCAAAGCTTTTCTGTTTATAGCTCTGAAACCGCTTTGAGAATCTACGTCAACACCTGCTACAGCTTTAGTGCTCTTATTCAACACCCACAATCCAAACCGTCTATAAACTGGAATTTTCTTTTTACTCTCGTTTAAGTACCTCGAACCTATAACTAAGTCTGCCTCGCCTTTAATTGTAGGCTCGAGGAGAAAGGGTATCTCATCAGGGTTGTGCTGGCCGTCGGCATCTAAAGTTACTACAAAATCGTATCCCATGCTAAGGGCATATTCAAAACCCTTCTTAAGGGCCTGCCCCTTGCCCATGTTTCTCTCGTGCCGTATTACAATAGCTCCCGCTTCCTTGGCTATTTCAGAAGTTCTATCAGAAGAGCCATCATCAACTACGAGAACATCACCATACCTTTTAGCTAAAGCTACAACCGAACCAATAGTTAGTTCCTCGTTGTATGCTGGAATCACTATTAGGGTTCTGTTATCCATTGGGATCCACCATTTTCGTTTTTCTTTGGGAGTAGTATCATAAACTCCGAGGGATCAAGCTTTTTTATTTTATTCATCTAAACGGCCTCCAGGTCAATTTATTGGAGTTTTCCTGTTTTGAGTCCTCTAATATGTAATCTAATTTCGTAATTTATTAACATTTCGGCAAGTATTTTTTTTTCTTTATCTCATCCTTGCCTAAATATCCCCTTATCAACGGTCTTCTTGCCCACGGCGTAGACGTACCTTATAACCGTTCCATTGACCTCTTTGGGAAGCTCAAACTCTTCCATGCCCCTCACGTCATACCACTTTTCGAAGACCTTGGTTCCATTATCTAAGAATCCCCATATCCCTAATCCAGTTCCGGTTGCGTTTTCAAAGTGGAAGATTACCTTTCCATTTGTATTCTCCACTCTAACGTTAGGATGCTTAAGCTTCAGGATTTTTATTAAGCCACCATCGGAGTAGACAAGCTCGTATGGTTCTTCAGGCTTTATGAATAGCTTAGCAAGAGTTGTGTTGAATGTCTCTTCGTTCATTAAAATAACGTACCTGTAGTTCAGGTTTATGTAGAGGTAAGCGTTGGAGTTGGAAGAGGAAAGCTCTGGCTTTATTATCTCACTTTTATACTCCACATAAACCTCCTTTGGAGTTAAAGTCCTCCCATCGACGTTTACCACAACATTCCATTTTTCTCCGGGCTTGACAATCACCCTATAGTTATTCTTCTGAAAAACAAACGCTCCAAGGGAGGAAACCATGGGCAATATAACTATTCCATATTCTTCAGTTATGTTATACTTGGGATGCATTCTCGCGGTATCAACGATAGCACCAAACTTGAGGAAGTCGTAATAAGAAACAACCACGTAATCAACTCCAAGACCCATAGCCCAGTTCTCGTCGAGCTTTCCTAAGTAGTACAGAGCAACATTAGTGTTTGGACTTCCCTGAGCAACTGGAGACCTTCTTGAGTAATAGGTAACCCAGTGACCGTAGTCCCACCAAGCCAGAACTATATCGTTATCATTTGAGTTCTCTCTAAGCCAGGTTAAAGCCCTCTCCCAGTGCTCGTTCATAAAGGGCTTTTCCTTCCACACTCTATCCAGAGTCACAAAGACGTTTGCAGAAGGAACTATGAGGAGTAAAGTTAAACCAACTGCAAGACCCTTTTTACCATCAAGTTTGGGCTTTAAAACGCTGTGAAGCTCCCAGAGACCAAAGCCAGCCATCAGGGCAATTCCCATGGAGCCTATGAATAAAAACCTAGTCCACGTCTTGATCATGTAAACGCTCGGCACGATAAGCCCGAGGAGCATAAAGTCCTGAACTTTGGCTCTCCCGAACTTCAGGAAAAAGAGGGGAGTTAAAAACATAGAGAGACCAAAAGCATTCCAGAGGTCGTTAAAGGTTGAAGGGCGAGTTTCCATTATAGGAGCCTCCTTAAAAATGCCAAAGCCAGTTGATAGCTCCTTCAGAGCTTCAAACCTGTAGAAGAGTACAAAAACTCCCAACAACCCAACTCCAGCCAAAATCCCAGCCCTTATCCTGACGTCTTTGACAAACCTACCAGCGATGAAAAGAAGCACCAAGAATGCAAGGGCTAAGGGAACCAAGTACTTAACGTGAACCAGAAGGTAGGCATCTTTTATTGCACCAAACTCAAGGGCTAACTTCTCCGCAACCCTTTTACCCAGCCAATCGTTATAACCCAGCATTCCGTAGCCAAACCTTTCTCCTAAGGAGCTAGCAATAAAAGCCCCCAGGAGAGTTGATAGTATCAGCAAAAGAGATTCGAGGAGCTTCTTCTCGTCCAGAAGAAAAGCCCCTACGGCTAAAAACACTGCATTTGCGAGCAAAAATATGAAAATTGGATAATAAGCCTGCCAGAAGATTGAAGCGAAACCGCTTGCAAGGGCTGGAATAATGTAAAAGACGAACCTTTTATGACCCAACTTTTTCTCCATGGAAAAAGCATATGCAACCCCCACTAAAGCAACGCTGTACCAGAAGAGCATGTAGTTGTCTCCCCTGTAATAGTTAGCCATCGACCTAAAGATGTGCCCAAAGCTTAGTGCAAGGAAAAGAGAGGCAAAAAAAGCCCTCCTCTCATCGTAGAGCTTCAGCAAAGTTAAGTAGAAGAAAACTATGGTTAAAACACCAAATATAACCGGAGTTACCCTGAAGGCATTATAAAGGGAAACTCCAAGAACCTTCAAAATTTTATAAATATAAGCAGGAGTCATCCACAAGCCGAGGGGATGGAACTTGTGAACCTGATGCCCCCACGGCCCACCCGCTATTGTGAAGAAGTTAAACCACTCCCCTGCTTTTAACGCCTCCTCTATATAAGCTAGATGAAAGTAGGGGTCATAGCCAAGCATGTATTTGAACCTCAAGGGAATCAACCTGAGAATTAGAGCAATGATAGTTATCAGAGGAAGTGCGATTTTTGGCTTGAAAATCCTCTCAAACTCCATGCTCCCACCACCTCAAGTTTAGCATTTACCCAATATATGCTTTGTTGTTTATTAAAACTTCACCTCCGTCCTTTTAACGTCCTTGAGAAGGAAAGCGAGGGCTATTGTGAAGAGCGTGAAACTTCCAAAAACGATAACCTGTCCTGAAACCCCAAGTCTTGAAAGTCCTTCCCCAAAAATGGCAAACGCTACCAGAACACCCAAGACGGGAACACATACCTTCCAGTTAGGCTTTAAGGTGAGAAGATATAACATTGCACCGGCAATGAAGCTCTCCGGGAGTAAAAACCCTCCAAGGAGTAAAGCCATCGGAACGATTTCGGACTTCTCAACCCTAATCTCCCTTCTCAAAACATCCTCCAAGAGTAAAATCATAGAAAACAAGAACACTAACCCTCTCATCAGCTCGTCATAAACGTAAACATCCCCAACAAAAACCCTAGAGCCCGAGTAAAGGGCGTAGAGAAAATACCCGATTAGCCCGAGATCCCTGTTTTTGAGAGATGCAAGGAACACAAGTGGAGAGGCAAAGAGAACGTACTCCCCTAAAATTACACCCGCAACGATTGAAGCAACCACGCCTATCATTCACACCACCTTCGCTATCTCCCTTATGTAGTCACTCGGCCCGAGGTCTATAGTTGGAACGAGGGCGTTGAACTTCTTGAGCAACTTCTCCCTCTCCAGGTAAGCCCTATAAAGTCTAACCAGACTTTCCCTATCAAGCTCTCCTCCATAGAACAGTATTGGATTTGGAGAGAGCAGGAGCACCCTGTGGTTCCACTTCGCCTGGGCTATTGCCCTGTAAAGGTCAGAGGGGTTGCTTAAATCGCTTATGAATATCAAGAAAGAAGGCTGCTTTATCAGAGAAAGGCCCTCAAACACTCCTTTGCTTCCCCTTTTCCCCTTCTTCAAAGGTAAAACAGTATTGAGAAACCTCCTAGCCCTCTCTCCTATCCTCACCTCAAGCCTGAACTTCAGGCTCATCTCACCTCTCTTCCACCTCAGGTTAAGCTTCCTCCTCATAACCTCAAGCTGAGCCATTGATTTTGAGGCCTTTACGAAATCGGCCTTCTCTTCATCGTAAATCACCATTCCAACGCGGTAGCTCTTTATCAAATTTGCAGCCAACTGCAAGGCTAAAGTAGAGGCATAGTCAATCTTAGCCTTCTTTATCCCCTTCTTCATTTCACTAGTGTTGTCAACGAAAATGTAAACGTCCGCATCGCTCTCCTTGAGCATCTCCCTTATTATGAGCTCTCCAAGCCTCATACTTGCTTTCCAGTCTATGCGCTTGAAGTCATCGCCGTGCTGATATTCCCTCAAATCTTTTATCTCAAGTCCCTCAGTTCCAACGAACTGGCTCTTCTTGTAAAGCTCCGCAAGTCTTATGTTGTAATCAGCTCTCGCAGCCTCTTTTATTGAGTCAACTGAGGGATAAACGTAAACCCTCTCTTCCTTTCCAAGCTCAAACTCCTCAAAATACAGGCCCCTAATGTCTTCGGCCAAAACTTTCACGGGCTTTACGAGGAATTCACCCCTTTGCTTTGGCTTTAGAGCATAAGAAACTTTCTTAACTTCATCTTCTTTCAAAGGAAAACTAAGGTTCCCTAAAACCTCGAAGTCCTCAGCCAACTCAAGAATTCTAACAACGACATCTCTCCCCTTGTTCTCTAAAGTCAGCTCGACCTCTCCCTCCTTACCCTCCTCAAGACGGTTTTCCCTTAACGCTCTCTCACCGGCAATTGAAAACTCAACCCCAAGCCTCACCATGAATAGGTAGACCGCTATCCCAAAGCCGAGAATAGCTGGGGCTAGGTTGTCCCCCAAATAACCTTCAAGGACGAGCAAAAGTGAAAGGGTAAGGAGCACGTCTTCCCTCTTCATGGACTACACCGGCACTTCAGTGTCCTCAAGGATTTCCCGTATTATGTCCTTAGTTTTAATTCCTTCTAGCTCGTACTCAGCTTTTAAAAGCAGCCTGTGGCTCAAAACTGATGGGGCGACTTTCTTAACGTCATCTGGAATTACGTAGTCCCTTCCGTCAAGGAAGGCTGAAGCCTTCGCAGCATAAAGCAGATGCTCTCCAGCCCTCGGCGAAGCACCAAAGAGGAGCCTCTCGTCACTTCTCGTCTTTGAGACGATTTCGTAGATGTATTCTATTATCTCATCGCTAACAGAAACTTCTCTGGCTTTTCTCATGAGCTCCAGCAATTCCTCGTGCGTCACTATTGGCTCAACTTCCCAGAATTCATCCTTACTCTTCCTCTTAAGGAGCCTTATTTCCTCATCTCTGTCAGGAAAACCTACATCTATCTTAAGCATGAACCTGTCTAGCTGTGCTTCGGGCAAAACGTAAACTCCCTCGTGCTCCAGGGGATTCATGGTGGCTATGACCAGAAACGGCTCCGGGAGCTTGTGAGTTACTCCTTCTATAGTCACCTGCCTCTCCTGCATCGCCTCTAGCAGAGCTGATTGTGTCTTTGGCTGAGCCCTGTTTATCTCATCTGCCAAAACGACGTTTGCAAAAATTGGCCCATGCTTTATAGTCCATTCCTTTGTCTTCTGATCATAGTAGAAGATTCCAATAATATCTGCGGGAAGCAAATCTGGCGTAAGCTGTATCCTCGAGAACTTTAACCCAATGGCTTTTGAAAAAGCCTTGGCTATAGTGGTTTTCGCAACTCCGGGAATTCCCTCAATCAGCACGTGCCCCTCTGAAAGCAAAGCTATGGCCAAAAGCTCTATAACATCTTCCTTACCCACAACTGCCTTGTTGACTTCCTTCTTAAGCCTCTCCATGAACTCTTTACCTTCCATACCTACCACCTAATTTTGACCCGCTCTCAATTTCACTAATGATCTTGAGGAGTAGTTCTTTGTTAAACCCTTCATTTTCAAGGCTTTTAATAATTTCCTCAAGGCTTTCTTTCTCCTCCTTAAAGAACCTGAAGAGAAGACCCAAAATCTTCTCCAAAACCTTTAGCCAGATGCCAGTCTCAATTACAAACGCTATTCCCGCCACGAACAGGATGTAGTAGAATATTAGCTCCTTATTGACAGCCCTTCTTATGGTTATTGTTCCGGAGGAATATGGGTTGAAGTCCCTGTGGTGGGCTTCGTCAATAAAGAACGGCCCGCTCACGTAGTCGAGAAGGTTCTTTATGAACTCCTCGTTTTCCCTGAAGAGAGAGTTCGTGAATATATCTGGATCTGAGATGAGTATTATTTCTCCACTTCCATATTCTACCTTGTCAACGACCGCAAAAGCCCCGTAGCTGTTTTTGAATATGGAAGAGTTGGGCGTATAAACGAGAGCATTTTGGGGGTTTAGGATTATTGATGGATTGTACATGACTATCTTTTCAACGTTCTTACCTAGGTTTTCATCCATTATCTCTGCGGTTATTGGATAGTGGTGGTTTTTGGAGTATATCGGCGTTATCAGCTCTCCCCTTCCAAACCTCTGCTCAAGCCCCAAACTCTCTAAAATCTGATTGCCTGTCCCAAAGTCGTCCGCCAGAATCAGAGTGTTACCGTTTTCCAAAAACTCTCTAAGCTCTGCTATTTCTTCATCTGTGAAGTCCAGATTGGGACCCACTATTATTAGACTTCCCTTTTTCTCACCAAGGCCAGCCGAGTCGTATGTAGTTAAGACAGGCACGATTTCACCCTTTGAGTAGAGGAGCTTTCCAAAGCTTGAAACTCCGTTCCAATCGGTGTTCAAAACACTGTACTCTGCAGTGCTCTTGAAGACCGGGACTGAGAGGGGCATGATCATAAGGCCAATTCCAACAACAAGGAGTATCGCGTATAAAACCCGGCTCATAGCTCTTCCCTCACGAAGACTTTTACTATAGCAGCTGCAACACTCCTTATTCCTTCAAGGATCTCCCTCGCGCTCAACTTTTTCTTCCCGTAGAAGCTCCTTTCGTGAAGAACCGTTGCTTTCCTCAGCTCGGGGGCGAAGATTTCGTTCTCAAACCTTTTGAGAAGCTCCCTCGGTGTTATTGATTTTGGAAGGTTGTAAAGCCTCCTAAAGAAGTTGTACAGGAAGCGGTAGGAATTTATTGGGTCTGCCTTCTCTTCACATATCAAAACCTCTGCTTGTCCTTCCTCGGGCTTTGTTTCGACGACCTCAGCCCTCGGCTTTCTCGTGAGAAGCCTATACGCTAAAAACCCCAAGACCAGAAAAGCGAGGAAAGCCCATGCCCTATCCATGTAGTTGTATGGGACAGCGTTGACCTCAACAATATTTGAAACGCTCTCGGCAAACTCCTCATTTCCAGCAAACCTAACGTATACGCTGTGCTTCCCCTCTTTAAATCTCAACGAAAGGGTGAAGTTTCCCCTAGCATTTATTGTCTCGGCTAATTTATCGTCAACATAGACCTCAAGCGGTATCTCCCCAAGGGTTCCATTTATATAGCCAGGTATCTTAACTTCCTCCCCCGCTCTAACCTCATTTTCTTCAAAAAACAGCCTTATTGCCAGCCTCTTTTTCGGAGGCATCAGCGTCAGCTTAGATGTGCTTCCCTTATACACCTCATCCCCCGCAAAAGATATTGTAGCGTTTTTACTTTCAAAGATCTCACCCAGCTCAAAAACAAAAGTCCCGTTTTCGTCCGTTTGTGATGTGTATTTTCTTCCATCAACATCCAAAACGACTATTTTCCCCGGGAGGTAGTTCCCAAATTCATCAACCAAATAGCCCTCTACCGTTACGCTAACGCCGGCTTTTTCTAGGGCGATTATATGGGTTGGGATCTTTTGAACGTTTATGTAGAGAACGTTTGAAGTAACCATCTGGCTCCCGTTTACTGCCTGTGCATATACCTCATAGACCCCGGTTTCATTGAAAGAATAGCGGAGCTTGAAGCCGCCGTTTTCTATCTCTGGAATATAAGAGACGTTGTTTATTACAACCCTCACGTTCTCAAGCCCTAGTGTGTAGCCGTAAAATGTGACGTTCTCATAAAGGACTGGGTGCTCCTTCGATGAGAATATGGAAAATTCAGTTGGAGTCGATAGTCTGTTTAGCATCTCCTCATATCTCTCTATAAGCTTAGCCACCTTCTCAAGGGCCCCGTATGTTTCCGTCAAATCGAAACTCAATGCCTCACCGTTCTCGCCAACTAACCTCATCCCAGAAATGTGAGCCAAGTTAAGGTAGATTTCATCCAAAGAAGCCTTCATGGAGAAAAGGTTTGTCCTCGCATCAAGGAAGTTGCTATTTTCAAGACTTTCTACAAACTTCCGCTGGCTTGAAGAGAGCATAAACAGACCTTCTCCAAGAGCTTTAAAGCGGTATGCAAGCTCAAGTGCAGAGGGTCTTATTCCAAGAGAACCGTACCTTACAACCTCCTCAGCCGTAATGTTTGCAAGGGAATAGAATGACTCAGCCCTAATGGTGCCGTTTTCACTCTCGAGGAGCTCGTTCAAAACAGAATTGAACTCTCCAAGCATGGTGTTAAAGTAGAGGTAAACCCCATAATCATTCTCTTCTGCCTGAGAATAGCTTTCAGCATAAGCAAACTCTGAAAGGAGGGTTATGAATACAAGAGCTAAAACAATAGTTCTCGCTCTCATTTTTATCGGTGAAAATTTCACAAAACAAACCTTTTAAAGTTGATGGTGCCCTATAACTTGGGATGGGAAATGGAACTGAAATACATAGTAAGCGCTGCGCTTGGGGTTTCCGGGGGATTAATAGCTCTAAAAGGCTTCCTAGATGCAAATCAGTCATACATCAACTTGGGAATCGCCGGGCTGTTTTTGAGTGCAGTTGTCCTGATATTGAAATCCTCCAAGTACGTGAAGAAAGACGCCGTAGACGTAATGTTAAACTCCTATAAAGGGTTTCTCAAAAACCTCCTAAGCAACCTGAAGCTTGAGGGTAAGGCCCTCTACATTCCCCCATACGAAAACCTCCCAAAGGGAGGAGTTTTTGTTCCCCTCTATGAGGAATTCGATCTAGACCCCGCGAGGCTTGATGAGAACACGTTTTTCCTGACTGACGTTCCTAGTGAAAGATCAATGGGAATACTCATAACCTCCCTAGGCGCAGACCTTCTCGAGAAGTACGAGGAGCACTTAGAAGCGCCGATAACCAGCGTTCCAGAGGTAGAGTCTTCGGCGGGCTCTGTTCTAAAAGCCCTTGGACTGGCAAAGAGGGTTTACATAGAGGAGAACGACGAAAATATAAGGGTGATCGTTTCGCCTGAAATATCGTGCAGTCCGGAAGAGTGTGAAAAAGTCCAATGTCCAATATGTGCATCTATTCTCCTCGGCTTAGCTAAAGCAACGGACAACATCATAGGCGTGGAAAGCCTTGAGAAAAAGGACTACGGCATTGAGATAAAAGCCAAAAAGCTTGGAGGCGTTAGGGAATGGATGTAGAAGATTATATGCTACTTTTCTTCTCCTCATGGGTTCTCATATCAGCACTTGCAACAAAGAGCGTCGACGTATTCCTGACCCTAACGCTCATCGGGCTTTTAATAACCCTCGAAGTGGGGAGTTTATTCTTAAGCAAGGAACAAAAGGAAGGCTTAAAGCCCCTAGTTGAGCTCTTGCTTGTTATCTTCGCAATCATAGTCATGAAGAAGGTGTATGAGGTTTTGAGCGGTTAAAGCTCCTCTCTTCAGAACGTTTGGAAGACTTCATATACCTTTCTTGCCACGATGGTTCGGAAGGCCAGCGTAATAATTAACAGACAGAATGTACTCAATGCATGGCATGGTACAAGGTACACGGTACATT
This sequence comes from Thermococcus sp. 101 C5, assembly GCF_009372125.1. NCBI lineage: Archaea > Methanobacteriati > Methanobacteriota > Thermococci > Thermococcales > Thermococcaceae > Thermococcus > Thermococcus sp. 101 C5. The sequence goes on along the minus strand of NZ_WHIZ01000011.1, from coordinate 106 downwards.
ATGTGTACTGTACCATGTGCCTTAGCATAGTGAACTACCCCGTCCGCAAGGACGGGGCTTCGTGAGGAGTTAAGCCACCCCAAGGTAGCCTAACCCTCACAGGCCG
>NZ_WHIZ01000119.1:0-1022 GCF_009372125.1 Thermococcus sp. 101 C5 | reverse complement strand
GATGTGGTTGGCTCGTGGAATATTCGCTTGAAAGCCCTGAAGATGTGGGGAGTCTCCGTTCCCCCCGAAAGCCCTCCAATGAAGACGGGAGGAGGGAAGCCTACCCGTTACGAAATTAACGCCCTACACGCACTTTACTGGTAGGCAGAACGGGTGGAGGTACGACATCTTCTCCAGCCCAGACACCCACCACCTCGACTTCTCCGGTTCAGCTCGAGGAGTGGAAAGCAGACGGGATTATAGGGCAAAATGAATATCCCCACGAGCTCTCACTCGCCGGAGGAAAACTCACCGTTTACTGGAGAAACGACGACACTTACCTTTACATGGCCCTTAAGGGCCAAACCTCCGGATGGGTGGCTATAGGATTTGAACCCACTGACAAGATGAAGGATGCAGACATGGTTTTTGGATGGGTTCAAGACGGCAACACCGTTGTGATCGATGCTTATTCCACCGGAACCTACGGCCCACATCCACCCGACGAGAAGCTTGGCGGAAGTAGTGATATTCTTGAGTATGCCGGCAAAGAGGAGAACGGGGTTACGATAATAGAGTTCAAGAGGAAGCTCAATACCGGAGATCAGTACGATAAGGCCTTTACTCCCGGACAGAAAATAAGCTTCATCTTTGCTCTAGCCGATGCGGATGACTTCACGACCAAGCACAACATAGCGAGGGGTTATGGGGAGCTACAGCTCGACGGGTGATTTTAGTGGAGCCGTTTCAATTGCATGCAGTGATTCAGAGCACGGCACTCATTTTATTCCTTTTCGGAATCTATTATGCCAAAAAACACAACCACCGGATCCACCATCTTTTTGTCTATTCGGCCGTGGGATTACTCACGCTCGGCGTCGCCTACATGCTCTACACCATCGGCGGCGTGCCCTCAATCCATGGAAAGTTTGGACTTTTTGTATACTTATACGTTCTCTTTGCGGCGGGCGTGTTTAGTTTCACCCCCTGTTATTTAAACAGTATTTGACTCTGAGGAGGATTTTCAGACCATAACACATTAC
>NZ_WHIZ01000118.1:0-1199 GCF_009372125.1 Thermococcus sp. 101 C5 | reverse complement strand
GTAATGTGTTATGGTCTGAAAATCCTCCTCAGAGTCAAATACTGTTTAAATAACAGGGGGTGAAACTAAACACGCCCGGAAAAAGCTAAAGGAAGGACAGAAAAATCAAAAGAAAAACTCCCAAAATTCCGCCAACAGCTATTATGAGGAAGTTTATGAGGTCGAGCTCTATGTGGGTAACCCCGAGGTAGTTTAGAATCCCCACCAAGATTAGTCCCACTATAGCGTTTACCGCCATCCACCTGAGCACGGCAAAGGTCAGCTTGACCACTATAACCGCTGCAATTATTAGAAGTATCATGAATACTATGAAATTAATCATTCACCTTACCTCCAAGTTCTTTTATAACTTTCTCGGCTATCTCCCCAAGGGAAACCCATTTAATGCCCTCCAGAGGCAGGATTACAGTATCGTCGACGTCCTTGAACTCCTCTATTACCGGAAGGGCCTCTTTCACGTTAAGCCTTCCAAGCATTATAATCGCAAAGGCTTTCCGGTTCTTATCCCCCGTCCGGAGAATTTCAATCAACAGGGAGGCCATCTCGTTCTTGAACTTCTCCCCGACCCACGGGAAGTACTTCAGCATAGCCTCAAAGCTCTGCATGGCGTTTTCTTTTACATACGGGTCAGGGTCGTTTATGAGAGAAAGCACAGTTACGGGGAGGCCGCTCTCAATATAGGGCATCATGAGGTCTCTGTGTCTGATGGTTAGCTCCCCAATGATCAGAAGGGCATCTCCCCTTATCCCCGGGTTCCCCTCTTTGAGGAGCTCTATTACAGCATCTACATATTTGGGGTCTCTCGCTGCAGAGCGGAGGATCTTCTCAAGCTCTCCCTCCGAGAGCATCTTTATGATCTTATTCTTTTTTGAGCCGAAGGAGAATAATCCCATAAGCCATCCCTAACCTATTCTATACTTTCAACCTTAAATGGGTTTTGGGGTTTTCCCTGTGGGGAAGTTAGTGTAATTTTGTGGAATTTTATCCCAATTCTTTGTTTTTCTATTACAATAATCCCGTAGGGATTGGTCTTCATTGGCCCTTCATTGGGCTTTCCAGCCCTCGAAACCTCCAACCCTTTCGGGGTAACCGTTCTGCCTACCCGTAAAGTGTGTGTAGGGCGTTAATTTCATAACGGGTAGGCTTCCAGCCTCCCGTCTTCATTGGCTGGCTTTCGGGGGGAACGGGAACTCCCCACA
>NZ_WHIZ01000117.1:0-1359 GCF_009372125.1 Thermococcus sp. 101 C5 | reverse complement strand
CCCTTCCGATAGGGAGGGGATGAAAGCCCGCAACCCTTAAAACTTCACCTATTAGAAAAATAATAGGTGGTCGCCCACGTATCTCACCCAGAAAAACCACCTTCGAGTGGACAAGAAAACCTACAAACTCCTCAGGACGCTGACACACTTATCCAAAGACCTCTACAACCTCACCCTCTACACGGTTAAACAACACTACGAGCTTAATGGGACCTTTCTACCCTACGCCAAAGCCTACCACTTGGTTAAAGATAGCGAACCCTACAAACTCCTGCCAAGCCAAGTTGCACAACAAACAATGAAAATCGTGGAGAGAAACTTCCGCTCATTCTTTCACGTGCTCAAAGAGAGAAAGAAGGGCAACTACAACAGACCCGTTAGGCCACCAAAATACCTCCCAAAAAACGGGCACTTCATCCTAATCTTCCCATACCAGTCCTTCAGGGTAAAAGAGGACAGGATTATCCTCACCCTTGGAAAGAACTTTGCCGAGAAGTATGGTGTTAAACACCTTGAAATCCCACTCCCAAAGAACGTTAAAGGCCACAGGATTAAGGAGATTCGTATTCTTCCAAGATACAACGCCCTCTGGTTCGAGGTTGAATACGTTTATGAAGTCCAGCAAGAGGAGAGGGATTTAGACCGCTCGAAATACCTCGCCATTGATTTGGGTCTGGATAACTTCGCCACGTGTGTTTCCACCACCGGGACGGCCTTCATAATCGAAGGCCGGGGTTTGAAGAGCTTCAACCGGTGGTGGAACAAGGAGAAGGCGAAGCTCCAAAGCCAGTATGATAAGCAGGGAATTAAGTTCGGGCGAAAGATGGCGTGGCTTCTCAAGAAGCGGAAGAACGTGGTGAACGACTTTATGAACAAGGCGGTAAGTTACATTGTGAACTACTGCCTTGAGAACGGTATTGGGAACGTCGTCATCGGGGAGCTGAAGGGAGTAAAGCAGAACACCGACCTCGGAAGGAGGAACAACCAGAACTTCCATTATATTCCTTACGGCCTTTTCAAGCAAAAACTAAAAGCAAAGTGCGAGCGGTATGGTATCAACTACATCGAGGTTGATGAAGCCTACACGAGTAAGGTTGATGCCCTCGCCCTCGAACCGATTGAAAAGAGGGAGAAGTATCTTGGAAAGAGGGTGAAGCGTGGACTGTTCCAGTCTTCCACTGGTGTTTTGATAAACGCTGATGTGAACGGTGCTTTGAACATTTTGAGAAAGGTAGCCGGCGATTCTCCCATTGGGGAGATAGCCGGTAGTGGCCGTGTGAACCGGCCTGTGAGGGTTAGGCTACCTTGGGGTGGCTTAACTCCTCACGAAGCCCCGTCCTTGCGGACGGGGTAGTTCAC
>NZ_WHIZ01000116.1:0-1446 GCF_009372125.1 Thermococcus sp. 101 C5 | reverse complement strand
GTAATGTGTTATGGTCTGAAAATCCTCCTCAGAGTCAAATACTGTTTAAATAACAGGGGGTGAAACTAAACACGCCCACTAAAATCGAAAAGTTTATAAAGGGTTATTATTTTAATAACTATTGGTAACCAAATGTGGGGGAGGTGAGAGAGATGGTCAGAAGATGGTGGAGGAGAGACATGTGGGACCCCTTCGACATAATGAGAGAGATTCAGGAGGAGATTGACGAGATATTCGACGAATTCTTCAGGGGTCCCAGACTCTGGAGCTACAGAAGATTCGGCGAGCCAAGAGAAGAGTTTGAAGTGAGAACTGAGGGAATCTGGAGAGAGCCATTTGTTGACATCTTTGACACCGGTGAGGAGTTCGTTATTACCGCTGAACTTCCAGGAGTCAGAAAGGAGGACATTAAGGTAAGAGTAACCAGCGATACAGTTTACATCGAAGCCCAGGTCAAGAGAGAGCAGGAGCTTGAAAAAGAGGGAGCAGTGAGAATAGAGAGATACTACAGCGGCTACAGGAGAGTCATAAGATTACCAGAGGAGGTTATCCCAGAGAAGGCAAAAGCCTCTTACAACAACGGTGTCCTTGAAATAAGGATTCCTAAGAAGAATCCAACAAAGAAAGAGGAAAAAGAAGGATTTGAGGTTAAGATTGAGTGATCCTTTTGTTGTTTTTTGAATTATTTTGCTTAAATAAGCGGTATCACGATCATCCGCAAAAATATGGAGGTGGTGTAAATGGCGGAGAAAAAGGAGATTAGGCTTAAAGTTGCTTCCGCTTACCAAAGAGATGTTGGTAGGGGAATTGTTAGGATTGACAGGAATGCAATGAGAAAAATTGGCGTTCAACCAGGTGACATAGTGGAAATCATTGGTACCAAAAACACAGCCGCAGTGGTTTGGCCTGCTTATCCAGAGGATGAGGGGCTTGACATAATTAGAATGGATGGTACAATAAGAAAGAACGCTGGTGTTGGCCTTGGAGACGAGGTAACCATAAGAAAGGCAGAAGTCAAAGAAGCGCAGAAAGTTGTTTTGGCTCCTACAGAGCCTATCAGGTTTGGCCAGGACTTTGTTGACTGGTTACACTCAAGGTTAGTCGGGAGACCAGTGGTTAGAGGAGACTACATTAGAATTGGCGTTCTTGGACAAGAGCTTACTTTCGTTGTCACGGCAACTACACCTTCAGGAGTAGTGCAAATAACGGAGTTTACCGAGTTCACGATCTCAGAGAAACCTGTAAAGGAAGTTGCAAAGGCGCCAGCCCTAGGAGTTACCTATGAGGACATCGGTGGTCTCAAGGACGTTATACAAAAGATCAGAGAGATGATTGAGCTTCCACTCAAGCACCCGGAGATCTTTGAAAAGCTTGGTATTGAGCCGCCTAAGGGTGTTTTGTTGTATGGTCCTCCGGGTACTGGTAAGACTCTCTTGGCTAAGGCTG
>NZ_WHIZ01000115.1:0-1895 GCF_009372125.1 Thermococcus sp. 101 C5 | reverse complement strand
TTACTTTTTCTTCTGAAAGCCTCGCCCTTTAGGGCGGGGATGCAGTAAACTACCCAACAGCCCTCAAACAGGAAAGCGAAAAGCATTTAAGCAATAATGCAGACCATACATTAAGGGGTTCACAATGAAACCCGAATCACCAAGAATCAAAAGAACAAGACACGCAAAACACTTCATAACCTACCATTTCGTCTGGATACCAAAATACCGGAGAGACATTCTCACCGGAAAAGTCGTCGAGAGACTCAAAGAAATGTTCAAAGAATACTCGGAAGAAATCGGGTGCGAGGTTATTGCCCTCGAAGTAATGCCCGACCACGTTCACGTCTTCCTTCAGGCAAAGCCCAACCTCTCGCCAGCCCAAATAGTGAACCACTTGAAAGGCAAAACCGCCAGAAAACTCCTCCAAGAGTTTCCAGAACTGAGGAGCAAGACGACACACGGTAGGTTATGGTCTCGCTCCTATTTCGTCGCCTCAGTCGGCTACATAACGGACGAGATTGTGAAGCACTACGTTGAAACCCAATGGGAGCGTGAGTTGAAACGAAGAGGAGCGTAACGCTCAAACTCCAGCCCTCAAAAGAAACCGAGAGAATTCTCTTCGAGTTAGCTGACATTGGGGCTAAAGTTTGGAACCAGATAAACTACCTTCGCAGGCAGGAATTCTTCGAGGGTAAACCAGTGGACTTCAACAGGACGGAGAAAATCGTCTATGAAGAATTCAAAAAGGAAATCGGCTCCGCAACAGTCCAGCAAATTTGCAGGAAGAATGCTGAAAGCTGGAGGAGCTTCTTCTCACTCTTAAGGAATAAGCGGAACGGAGAACTGCCCGAGTGGTTGAAGCCGAAGCCACCGAACTACTTGAAAGACGATGGGAAAAGAAAACCTTTAATCGTACTCAGGAACGACCAATACAAGATTGAGGGCAACAGGTTAATTCTCAAAGGCCTCGGCAAGTTCAAACGCCTCGAAGTCCAGTTTAAGGGGAAAATACACCTCAAAGGCAAACAAGGAAGGCTGGAAATAACCTACGATACCGTTAAGCGGAAATGGTATGCCCACATCAGCATTACCGTCGAGGAGAAACTAATTGGAGGCGAGTGGATTGAAGTTCCAAGGAAACCATTGGGCGACCTTTCAGCGGGAATTGATTTGGGAGTGAACAATCTAATGGCGGTCTACGTTGAGAACGGTGAAAGCTTCCTCGTGAACGGCAGGCCATTAAAATCAATAGCCTTTTACTGGCGGAAGAGGATTGCGGATTATCAGTCAAAACTTAACAGGTCGGGAGCGAAGAGAAGTAGAAAACTCAAAAGAATGCACGGGAAGGCTAAACTTCAAGCAAAGCATTACATCAACACGGCAGTAAGACAGACCGTTGAAAAGCTCTACCACCTCGGAGTTTCGAGGATTGTTGTAGGTTACCCGAAGGGGATTGCCAGAAACTCTGAGAAAGGCAAGAGGCAGAACTTCCTCCTCTCCCACGTCTGGAGGTTCAATACTGTGATTCAAAGGCTCAAGGAAGTGGCTGAGGAATATGGCATCGTTGTTCAGGTTGTTAATGAGGCTTTCACCTCAAAAACCTGCCCCGTTTGCGGGAAGCCCCACGAGGGGGCCCGCTTTGTTCGTGGTTTGTTTAAGTGTCCCGCGACGGGGCTTGACTTTAACGCGGATTTGATTGGTGCTTTCAACATTTTAAAGAAGGCTGTGGAAAAGATAACCCCGAATCTGGGCGGCCTTTATGCTCAGAGGAGGGGTAACGGGGGGAAGACCCTCCCCGAGGGGTCGAAGACCCGCTTTAACTTGGGTCTAAATGAAACCCCTCAAACCTCCCTGCCAATGGCGAGGGGTTAACTCGTTGGAACCCTCGCCCTTCAGGGCGGGGAGGAGGTCAG
>NZ_WHIZ01000114.1:0-2003 GCF_009372125.1 Thermococcus sp. 101 C5 | reverse complement strand
TAATGCTTGATGATCACCTCTTCAAACTCGACATTGAAGGAGGATTTATTAAACTCTCAACTCCAAGTGGAAGGCTGAAACTAGAGTTTTACCCTGCAAAATACCACGAGAAGTTTAGGGAGTGGAAAATAGGGCAAGCCTGGCTTGTTAAAAACCAGATGGGAATTTTCCTCCACGTGGTGTTCTCAAGAGAGGTTGAAGTTAGAGAGCCGAAAGTCATTGTCGGCGTGGACTTGAACGAGAATAATGTAACCCTCAGCCTTCCAGATGGGAACTTTATCCAGATCATCACCCACGAGAGGGAGATTAGAACGGGCTACTTCCTAAAGAGAAGGAGAATTCAAAAGAAGATAAGAAGTGGTAAAAAGAGAAAATGGATTTTGGAAAAATATGGGATGAGGGAGAGAAACAGGATAAATGATTTATATCACAAATTAGCCAATAAGATTGTTGAACTGGCGGAAAAGTATGGTGGTATTGCTCTTGAAGACTTAACGGAAATCAGGAACACAATAAGGTATTCGGCTGAAATGAACGGTCGCTTGCACAGGTGGAGTTTTAGGAAGCTTCAATCCATTATTGAGTATAAAGCCAAGTTGAAGGGTGTGAGTGTGGTTTTTGTTAATCCTGCTCATACTTCCTCCCTATGCCCGATATGTGGGGGAAAGTTAAGCCCGAATGGGTATAGGGTTTTAAAATGCGAGTGTGGTTTTGAGGCTGACCGTGATGTGGTCGGCTCGTGGAATATTCGTTTGAAAGCCCTGAAGATGTGGGGAGTCTCCGTTCCCCCCGAAAGCCAGCCAATGAAGACGGGAGGCTGGAAGCCTACCCGTTACGAAATTAACACCCTACACGCACTTTACTGGTAGGCAGAACGGCGGGTGGTATTCTCAACTAGCACCATATTTTGAGCCATGTGAATTTGAATTATATCTAAATTCCCGAGGATTTGTAAAATCATTTGATTTTGTGCAGTTCTTAACGGGGGATGTTGACTTAAATTACAAATTCGACCAGATTTCTCAGCATTTTGGGCTTGGAAATGTCATTAAAAATACTGTGGCAACGTTAGTTCCCCATCACGGTTCGCACAAAAACTGGAACAATAAAATTTGTAATCTAATCAATAGTGCTTTCTGGGTAGTCTCCGCAGGGGTTCGGAACAAATACAGACATCCCTCTTGTACGGTAATCAGGGACATTTATAGGAACTGTTGCTGGTATTATAGAAGATGTATGAACTATCCCTATGTGGTGTGGGTCAATGAGAGAACAACTCCCCTTAGACTCGTGGGTGTTTTTTAACCATAAGGAGGAGAAAATTATGTCAGAGAAAGCTGACCTGAAGTTGAAGCTAGTTGGAATTAAAGTTGATAACTATCGTTCATATAAAAAATTCCCTGAGGAGGCTGATTATCTGGAACTTGGCCAGTTCACAACATTTATCGGAAAAAATGACGTCGGCAAGTCTAATTTGCTAAGGGCTATTGAAATTGTTTTGGATGATAAAAGCATAGCCCCAGACGACATCCATAAGGGGCAAAGGGTCACCTGTGAAATTACCTTGTTTTTTGAAGTTCCTGATGAGCTCAAGGAGAAGTTAAAGGAAAAATTTCCCAAAGATTACAATGGTGGGGATATCATTTCAATATCCAAGAAATTTGAATGGAGCAATGGAAAGTTCGATTCGCGGGGAAAGTATTATCTAAACTTCTCGAAAAAACTCAGCGGAGACAATCTTAAATACATCAGAAGCATTTTCCCGAAGGTTCTGCTAATCCCTGCAGTCAAGAATGTGGAAGATGAATTAAAATTTGGACGTGATACGTTAATCTCGAAGCTTCTGTTTCCGATAATAGAAAAAACAAGCCAAAACAAAGCCAAAACAGAGACGGTGGCGGATCTAAAACAGCGCCTAACTGAAGCGATACTGTCAGGATAACTGGGGTATCACCTCCTGAAGCCATTCAGTCACATCACCAGGCGGTCCACCAAACCGAGAA
>NZ_WHIZ01000113.1:0-2275 GCF_009372125.1 Thermococcus sp. 101 C5 | reverse complement strand
TGACCTGTTACTCTGATGGAAATTTGCTGGCTTTACTGTCTGTTGATCCGGCGAATAAGCATGATGTGAGTGTTGTCCGGGAAAAGTTCTGGGTGATTGTTGAGGAGTTTTCCGGCTGTTTTCTGTTTTTTGATGGCTCGAGGAGGAATTTCTGAGGTTTGGCGTTGTTTACACGCCAGTAAAGCGGGGGAATTAGATTAGTAATCTGGAGGAGAAGAAGTTTTACAACTACTTGTCTGACTTTCGCAGGAGGATTGAGATTTTTTTAGGTTTTCTAAGTTTCTTCTGAGGCCGAGCAGGAGTGTTAGTTTGAATGGGTTAACTGTCAGGATTTTAGGAGCGATTCTGGCCGTGAATCTGGACAGATTATACAACTTCACAGGTGAGGGGAACTAGGGTTTGTAGCTTTTGTATCCTATCCTCTGTAGTATCCCCCTTACTCTGCCAATTTCTGTGTCCACCTCCAGTGCTATTTTGCCCTTACAGGGGATGTGTCTCTTCTCTTCCCCTAGCCGGTTTTTTCTGTTTTATCCTCTCAAGCTCCTCAGTTATCATTGATATCGCCTTTTCTTTCGAGACGTATCCTGGATACTCCGTGTCGTCCCACTTCTTCAACCAGTCGACCACATCCAAAACTGCGGAGCTAACGGCCGGGACGATGTCTTTGGCGGGTACTCTTGCTACAGTTTTGCGTGAGGGACTGACCAAGAGGAGTTCGCCGGAGTCCCTGAAAACGAAAATTGGCCGCGGATCAAAGCTCCCCAGTGTTAAAATCATGGCAGGTTTTTTCTTGCCTACAGTTCCGATTAAGGCGAGTGCTTCTCTAAACCAATCCCTGTACGCCAATGGTACCGGAGTACTGGTCTCTTCACGGCTCTCCTCTGTGAGAAGTGCGAGGTTAATGAGCTCGGATGCAAAGCTTAGCGGATCGACTATGCCACTAAACAACACCCTTCTGGCTCTCACCCCTGAATACAGCAGGGGCATTCGTTTGGACCCGCATTTAAACTCCCCCACCCAATCAACAGTTATTTTGAAGCCTTCCTCTGCGGATGGGGCAATCAGACCTTCTCTTGTCGCAATGTCCTTGGCAATTTCCAAGCTTCTTCTCAGCTTGTCATCTCCGACAATGCTCACCACGGACTCCAAAAACTCCAATACCGACTTTGCCACCTCACTCAGCGACACCTCAAATGTTTTGTAGTACTCAATTTCATAATCTACGAGAACCTCGATTCTGACTTTGTCAGACTTTTTGGTAAAGGCAAAGACGACCGATGGTTCTATTGAACCGAAGTCGGTGACAAGCTTGCCCTTAGCACTCTGACATTGCTCTACGTCGCTCAAGAAAGTTGTGCATAGACCACTGCGCATTTCCAGCTCTTTTATGCCTTCGCAGGAAGCTGAACAGAATGCCAGAAGGTAAATCGCACTGAAAACTGCCTCTCGTCCACTGCATAGCGTTTTAATGACTTCGCCGTTTATCTCGAAGTTCAAGGTTATATCGTATTTGAAGTGAGTCTTCAGCCCTTCCTCATCCTTTGGAAAAAATAAAATGGAGAACGACATTTGTCTACCTCCCTAACCACTTTAGGTAGGCCGTTATTATCCTGTACAGCCCCTTTTTGGGATTATATTCGAGTACGACTCTTAATGTTTTTGATGTATACCTGTCAGTTCTTAATTCAGGAAATGTTTTCTCCATGGATACTCTTATCGTTCCATCCCCCAGGGGCTTAATGCTCCCACATTGCACTTCTCCTTCCTCAATGGTTTTCTTGATTAGGATAACGATTTCCCTCATTGTTAAATACTTCGGAAATACTGTGGGGTCCGCTTGCCCATCATATTCATAAATCCCAAAGACGTGTCTGCCAACTATGTGGGATGCCCTGTCATTGTCTAATATCACCTCACCTGAGGGCAACTTTATTTTGCAGGTATCAGTACCTCTGAACGTCACCCCATTCTTCACAAATACATCTTTGACCCTAGTTCCCATTAGATCGTTAGAGTTATAAGCACTTAAGTCTTTTGATTGATTGGTGGTTGTATTGAGCTTTCAGAGGAAAATCCTGATCATAAAATCCGAAATCTACCCGATAATCAGCAAACACTACCCGAAAAACACTCACAGGGAAATAATCAGCCTCTACGACCTGATAACCTTCGCAATACTAGCACACTTGCACTTTAACGGAGTTTACAAGCACGCTTACAGAGTCCTAATCGAAGAAATGAAGCTGTTCCCCAAAATCAGGTACAACAAACTAAC
>NZ_WHIZ01000112.1:0-2548 GCF_009372125.1 Thermococcus sp. 101 C5 | reverse complement strand
CAATGAAGACGGGAGGCTGGAAGCCTACCCGTTATGAAATTAACACTTTACACACACTTTACGGGTAGGCAGAACGGTGGTGCTTTTAGTTACTCTTTTACCTCTCCTCCGAAAAAACTTTTAATACAGCAACTCAATACACCACCATGCCCAAGTATTTCAAGCGAGGAGTAAAACGGGAGCACCACTTTCTCAAAGGGCTTGAGAAGCCGCTTGAGGAGATAGCCAGTATCCCGGGTGTTAAGAAGGTTATTCCTGGCAGGATATATGCCAGCGACTCAAGGGGCTTTGAGATAAAAGTAACGAGGGAAACCCATGCAGGTCTAAAGCTCGTTGCAAAGAGTGATGGTTCTGTGCAGGAGGTTTTTCTCGTTGTGGATAGGGAGCAGAGGGAATTTGTCTGGAAGAAGATAGACGAGCTTGCGGAGGAGTGGAAGAAGAATTGAACAGCATTGGGGAGTGTACAGGCCCTTTACAGCTCTCTTTTTCCTTCAAAGAACTCTATGAGTTCTTCATCGCTTATGCCTTCTTCATACCCGAGCTCCTTTTTCTGAAGTTCTATTAGGCCGGGAGTGAGCAAAAGCTTTCCGTTAATCTTGGGTACCGCGTAGTGGAGGGTTATTTCGCTGAACTCATCAAGCCTTATGGTTGGGTGCTCTTCATACTCGATCTCTTCAAGCCGTTTCCCTTCTGCTATGAGCTTTGCCACTATTGCTGACCCGTCTATCGAAAACTGGACTTTCCCGATATTTCTTGCCTTTGCCCCTTCGATTTTTGATGTTATGAATTTTTTTGTCTTTCCGGTAAACTCAATGTCTCCAAGGATTCCTCCCACAACTATAATCGTGTCTTCGTCTATGTCCTCTGGTTTGAGCTCTTCTTCTGCAAAGGGGTCGAGGACTATCATCTTTGAACGATCAAACGGAAACCCGGTGACACTTTGTGGAATAACCCCGCCGAGCTTAGCGAGCTCTTCTCTCTCCTCTGGCAAAACGTTTGTGAAGATGAGCTTATCTCCCCACCACTCGCTTGCATGCTTATACTCAAGCAGAACCCACTCTCCAAGCTTTTCGAGATGTTCTATTATCAAATATGGCATTTTTCTCACCTAGAAACTTTATGGTGGGGCCGCCGGGATTTGAACCCGGGTCTCCGGCTCCCGAAGCCGGAAGGATAGACCAAGCTACCCCACGGCCCCTCAGCGCTAACTTTCAAGCATCTGGTTATAAATTTTTCCCAACCCCTTAGCAAAAGATATAAATTCCAAGCTGCATAGTTGGAGAGGATGCCCGATGATATCCATAGTAATACCCACATATAATGAGAGAGAAAACCTGGAGGAGCTGTTTGAACGGATAGCGAGGGCTTTAGAGGGAAAAGAGTTTGAAATAATAGTTGTAGATGATAACTCCCCAGATAGAACATGGGAAAAAGCAGAGGAACTGGCGAAAAAATATCCTGTGCATGTTATACGGAGGATAAATGAGCGAGGTCTTTCTTCCGCTGTTATCAGAGGCTTTAAGGAAGCTAGGGGGGAGATTATTGTTGTTATGGATGCTGATTTGCAGCACCCTCCAGAGGTTATCCCCAAGTTAGTTGAAGCGGTTGAGAAAGGGGCGGACATAGCTATAGCGAGCAGATATGTGAAGGGAGGAAAGGTCGAGAACTGGTACTGGTGGAGAAAGCTCATTTCAAAAGGTGCTATAATGATAGGCAGAGTTGCCTTACCAAAGATTAGAGGGGTCAAAGACCCCGTAAGTGGGTTTTTTGCCCTTAAAAGGGAGGTTGTAGAAGGGGTTGAGCTCAACCCAGTGGGCTTTAAAATACTCCTTGAAGTGCTCATAAAAGGAAAGTACAAGAAAGTCGTTGAGGTGCCGTTTACGTTTGGATTAAGGAATTTTGGAGAAAGCAAGCTGAGCAACAAGCAAATACTAAACTATCTGCGTCACCTCTACAGGCTCATGAAATGGGAAGGTGAGATAGATAGACTTGTCAAATTCTCCATAGTTGGTTTGACCGGTGTCGCTGTAAACGAAGGTGCTCTTCTCGGCTTTGTGGAGTTTTTGGGATGGGATAAAAGACTGGCTGTTATACCAGCTACGGAGCTTTCGATACTCAACAACTTTCTGTGGAACGACCTTTGGACGTTTAGAGACCTGAAGAGAAAACCACTCTATCTAAGACTTTTTAACTTCCACCTTGCAGCGCTAACGGGGGCTCTGGTTCAGTGGGCAATCTATCTGGCTCTGTTGTATGTGGGAGTTCACTATTTGATAGCAAATTTAATTGGAATAGGATTTTCATTTATTGTAAGATTCTTCGTCAATCGGAACCTCACATGGGCATGACCGCCTCTAATTACTGCATCTCCACCCTAAAGGGTTAGGCTTTCAGAGAGAAAATGTAAAGTTTAAATATTTCGCACCTTACAAAATTTGAGGGCTGTTCTCTAAATGGTTAAAAGCGTGAAGTTTAAATATTTTGACTTAGTATTTTTTAATGGGTGGTTTAGTGTGCCTAAGGCGACCTTTGTTATTAGTGAGGAAAC
>NZ_WHIZ01000111.1:0-2655 GCF_009372125.1 Thermococcus sp. 101 C5 | reverse complement strand
ATGCCAAGGAGCTGTGCCGCTTTTCCCGTCCTATAAAGCTTCATACTGCACACCCCTATTACAAACAATGACACAAAATATATAAACTTTACGATTTTAACCATTTAGAAAACAGCCCTCGAAGGTCTTGCCGGTATTGGCTATGTCACAGTGGGTCTTATTGGCTTGGCAATTGGTGGCTACTTCCTCTTCGACTGGATATGGCAAACTTGGGGGCTCGGAAAGGAGAACATTGGAAGGCTTTTCAGTGCGGGGTTCATACCAATTATCTACACCCTAATTGGGATAAAGGTCGGTACCGAGCTTACTGGAATCGTTGACAATATGGTTAAAGAGCCCGAGGAGGGAGGGCAATGAACCCGTACTACTTCGCTTCAATAGCGTTGATCCTCATTGGATTTTATGCGGTACTAGTGAAGAGAAACGTCATCAAAATGCTCGTTGGACTCAGCATTATGGAAACCGGGGTCAACTTGCTCCTCATAAGTGTTGGCTATGTCAGCGGGAAAAGTGCACCCATCCTTAGCGAGGGAATAACCCCAGACAAGGCTGTAGATCCGATTCCTCAGGCTTTAGTCCTCACAGCTATCGTTATTGGTGTTGCAACAACTGCACTGGCCTTGAGCGTTGTTATAAACCTCTATGAGAAGTACAAGACCCTTAACGTAGAAGAAATAAGGAGGTTGAGGGGATGAACCAGTACGCTTCACTCCTCATCGCGTTGCCGTTATTTAGTGCATTCTTCATTCCAATACTTAAAAGAATAAGTAAAAACGCAGTAATGCCCTTCCTGGCCTTTGTAACGTTAATACAGACAGGAATTGCCGCTTTAGTGTTCAAAGAAGTTTACACGACTGGAAAGCCCATAATAGTCTTAGCAGGAGGATTTAAGCCTCCCGTTGGAATCAACCTATACATTGGACACTTCGCAGCGCTCTTCGTCCTAGTTATTGCTGCCGTCAGCTTCTTAATGGCACTCTTTAGCATTAAAGCCGTCAGCATTGAGCCGAAGGACAAATATGCAATGCTGTTCCTTCTTCTCATGCTCGGTGCGACGGGTATGATTTCCACTGGAGACATCTTCAACCTCTTCGTCTTCATGGAGATCACTGCAATAAGTGCTTATGCATTGACCGCATATAACAAGACCGGAGAAGCGAGTGAAGCTGCTCTAAAGTACGTTGTCCTCGGAGGAGTCGGATCAAGCTTTTTCCTTGTCGGCATCGCCTTAATTTATGGAAGCCTCGGAACACTCAATATGGCGCACATTGCACAACTGGCAGGGCTGATTAATCCTACAGCTGCCAAAGTTGGACTGGCATTGCTTATCTTTGGACTTGCAGTTGAGGCGGAGCAGTTTCCGCTCAACGCTTGGGCACCAGATGCATATCAAGAAGCCCCACACCCAGTAACAGCAATGTTCTCGGCCTTTGTGGTTAAAGCCTCCCTCTATGCAATTGGAAGGATTTTGTACATCCTCAGTGCCGCAGAGGGATGGAGCTCAATCTTAAGATTGCTGATAATCCTTGGAACGCTTACTGTTATCCTGGGTGAAATGAGCGCCCTAAGGCAGACCAACGTTAAGAGAATGTTTGCCTACTCCAGTATAGCCCAGGTTGGTCTGATTGCCGTTGGTTTAGCCCTTGGAACAGCTGCTGGTGTAAGTGCAAGCGTGTTCCACATGTTTAACCATGCAATAGTCAAAGCCCTTATGTTCTTGGCAGTTGGCTATGTGGCAGTAGAGCTCGGAGGAGCAGAGATAGACAAATTCGAGGGTCTAGGAAAGAGAATGCCAGTGACGGCTTTTGCAATAACAGTTGGTGCCATAAGTATCATAGGTATACCACTCTTCAACGTCTTCTGGAGTAAAATACAGCTTATCCTCGCTGCATTGAATGCACAGTACACTTGGGTGGTTGCGTTAATCCTGGGTGCAAGCTTGGTTGAGGCTACCTATTACATAAGGCTGATACACTCGATATGGTTCAAGGGAGAAGGGGAAAAAGTGAAGGAAAACACAGTGCTGGTATTGGCAATGCTCTTGCTTGCAGCTTTGATAATAGTTGTTGGGATTTACCCAGAACCATTCTGGGACATTATACAGAAAGCAGGAAGTGATATCTTCAACGTTGCCCAATATGTTAAGAACGTTCCTCTAATGGGGCTGTTTTCTAAATGGTTAAAATCGTAAAGTTTATATATTTTGTGTCATTGTTTGTAATAGGGGTGTGCAGTATGAAGCTTTATAGGACGGGAAAAGCGGCACAGCTCCTTGGCATCAGCAAGCCGACACTCCTCAGAAAAATCAAAGCCGGCGAGATTAAAGCATACAGGGTCGGAAAAGAATACAGAATTCCAGAAAGCGAGATTAAAAGACTCCTCGAAGGCAAAATCCCCGACAAGGTCGTCATTTACGCAAGAGTCTCAAGCCGAGACCAAAAACAAGACCTTGAAAGACAGGTCGAATACCTCAAGAACTACTGCGCATCAAAAGGCTACCAAGTTGCAAAAATCATAACAGACATTTCCTCAGGACTGAACGAGAACAGGAAGGGGTTAAAACAGCTCTTCAAACTCATTGAAAGCGGGGAAATAACAAAAGTCGTGATAACTTACAAGGACAGGCTCACCCGCTTTGGATTCAAATACCTTGAG
>NZ_WHIZ01000110.1:0-2661 GCF_009372125.1 Thermococcus sp. 101 C5 | reverse complement strand
AAAGACGAGGAAAAGCCAACGGAAAACCCATTTTCAAAAAGCAAGTAATAATGCTGGATGATCATCTTTTCAAACTCGACATTGAAGGAGGATTTATTAAACTCTCAACTCCAAGTGGAAGGCTGAAACTAGAGTTTTACCCTGCAAAGTACCACGAGAAGTTTAGGGAGTGGAAAATAGGACAAGCCTGGCTGGTTAAAAATCCAAAAGGAGTTTTTCTCCACGTGGTGTTCTCAAGAGAGGTTGAAGTTAGAGAGCCGAAAGTCATTGTCGGCGTGGACTTGAACGAGAATAATGTAACCCTCAGCCTTCCAGATGGGAACTTTATCCAGATCATCACCCACGAGAGGGAGATTAGAACGGGCTACTTCCTAAAGAGAAGGAGAATTCAAAAGAAGATAAGAAGTGGTAAAAAGAGAAAATGGATTTTGGAAAAATATGGGATGAGGGAGAGAAACAGGCTGAATGACCTTTATCACAAATTGGCTAACAAAATCGTTGAATTAGCTGAAAAATACGGTGGTATTACCTTGGAGGACTTAACGGAAATCAGGAACACAATAAGGTATTCGGCTGAAATGAACGGTCGCTTGCACAGGTGGAGTTTTAGAAAGCTTCAATCCATTATCGAGTATAAAGCCAAGTTAAAGGGTGTGAGTGTCGTTTTTGTTGATCCTGCTTACTCTTCATCCCTGTGTCCGATATGTGGGGGGAAGCTAGTCCCGAATGGGCACAGGGTTTTAAAGTGCTCGAATTGTGGTTTTGAGGCTGATAGGGATGTGGTTGGCTCGTGGAATATTCGCTTGAAAGCCCTGAAGATGTGGGGAGTCTCCGTTCCCCCCGAAAGCCCTCCGATGAAGACGGGAGGAGGGAAGCCTACCCGTTACGAAATTAACGCCCTACACGCACTTTACTGGTAGGCAGAACGGTTTTTGACTGGGATGATGAGCTCTTTGGGTTGAAAGCGATAGAGCTTTCAGGGCATTCGCCGGGAATGACGGGTTTCCTAGATGAGGAAAACGGCGTTTTGTACGCGGGAGATAGCTTTTTTGGTGAGAAGGTTATTCAGTCAGTGGGCTTGCCGTATCTGGTTGAGCCGGAGCTTTTCAAAGAATCCATAAGAAAATTAATCGGCTATGCAGAAGAAGGTATCCTCCTTATCCCCTCCCACGGAAGGGCTGTAAAGGGAGAAGAAGCCCTAAGACTGCTTGAACTCAACATTCAAAGAGTAGAAGAAGGGGAGAGAAAGGTTCTAGAGCTGTTAAAAGAGCCAAAGAGTATAAGTGAGCTCAGCTATGCGCTCGCAAAGGAGTTTGAAGCAAAAATAACTCCTCAAGTACTAGCTTTGAACCAAGTCCCGGTAAGGGCAATCATCGCGGAGCTCTACAACAGAGACTTGATAGAGGCAGTCATAGAAAACGACCTTAAGTGGAAAGCTAAGGATTAGAGCCATTTCCAGAACAGAGATAATAGTATGGACAGAACTTACATGTGTAGTCCCTCCACCCCTCTGGGGGGATGCCTTTTTCATAATGCTTTTTTATCAGGTAGAACTGCTTTACGGTCTCTTTGAAAAGCTTCTCGTCATAGGGTACCTCAAAAGCCTTAAAGTTCTTACCCTTAACTACTGGAAACCTTGAAAAGTCCACATCCTTCAAAACTCTTTTTGGCTCTTCATGGAGCTTAACGTAATACAAATAGCCGTATTCACTTTCCGCCCACCGCAAATAAACGTTCAGCTGGGCCAGATGGTACTCATAGGGGAGTCTTGGAAGGGAGGTTTTTCCCTTTATCTCTATTGGGAACCGTCTGAATGCATCTATCCTCCCGTGGATTTCAAGCCCCAGACGGGGAGATTTTAACACTATGTGCTTCTCAAGCTCGAACCCGAACCTTTTCTTAAGTATCTCCCCAAGAACATTATGGGTGTTGACCCCTTGCTCAAGCCTTACCCTCACAAATTCGGGCCACTTCTCCTTATACCCCTTAAGACGAAAGTAAACCCTTCGAGGGCACGTCATAGCCTCGCTTGCATAAAACTCAAGCAGCTCGCTCATCCTGGCTCCTCCAAAAGGTGTTTAAAGCGTCAGCTAATACCGACGTCATCATTGAATCAGACTGGGCAAGGCCCATCATCCGCTAACTAAGAGTACTTTCGAAGGTTTAAAACATTTGAGGTAAAAAGAAAAGATTAACTTCTGCTTTTTAAAAGAGAACCCCTCTTTATCGAATAGCTAAGACCATAGGCAGGCCACAAACCGGGGGGCATCGAGTAGTGGTGAAGATTCCTGAGTATTTTCTCTGCTTGTTCCTGGTTCTCAGCAATTACCTTGAGCTTATCTTTCCTAAGCTCCACGGTCCCGTTTGGTAGCTTGAGAACTATCTTGTCTCCGACTACATCCGGCTTGGCCCTCATTAGAAGAGCCTTCAAGTCCCTGTAGGCATCTTCCGTTATTTTCTGCTCAATGATGCCTTCCTTCTTTCTGGATTTTAATATTTTGCTCAACCAAAAACTACTACTCGAGGATTCATCATCCATTGTCAAACCCTACCTCCGGTGAGGTTCTCAAATAATCCTAGGGAAGGGCGTGTTTAGTTTCACCCCCTGTTATTTAAACAGTATTTGACTCTGAGGAGGATTTTCAGACCATAACACATTAC
>NZ_WHIZ01000010.1:0-40290 GCF_009372125.1 Thermococcus sp. 101 C5 | reverse complement strand
TTCATGTTCCCCCTTCTTTTTCTAAAGTACTGCCAGTAACTTAAACCTGACACCCCACAGCTTATCCTAACAGTATCAGAAGGGAATACTACGGGGGCCCCTTTAGCACTACCTTTTGAAGCCATTATGCCAGAGAAGAGCTTAATCTTCTCACGTCTGACACAGATAGTATCAATCACTGGAATAAGCTCTCTATTACCCCAAATAAAAAAGTGAATAAGACAAAACAGAATTTCACTTGCTCATTGGATACAGTGAATCTCTGTAAATAGCTGCAATGGTCTCTCTAGTTGCGTCAATTGGGGCAAGTGAGAGCAACAGGCCAAGGCTTGGGGTTGTCATGGCTAATTCGGTGAGCTTGTCGATGTCGTCCTCTGTGAATCCAACATCAGTGAGCTTCTGAGTGATTCCGATGCTGAAAAGCCACTCCTCGACTTTCCTTGCGACGTACTCAGCTTCGCCTGGAACTCCCTTGGCATCTGGAACGAGTGGTCTATAGACCTCAGCGAGCACTCTAGCCGTGGCGGGGTATATGTGCTTAATGACCGCGGGCAAGAGCATCGCGAGACCGAGTCCGTGTGGGAGGTCTGGCTTCACGGCACTGAGTGGGTGTTCGAGGGCGTGGGTGAAGTGGAGCATACCGTTGTCGAAGGATATACCCGCTATTGCGGAGGCATAGAGCAGGTAGTACCTGGCTGAGAGGTTGTTGGGGTCAGCTATGGCC
The DNA here is from genome assembly GCF_009372125.1 of Thermococcus sp. 101 C5. Taxonomy (NCBI): domain Archaea; kingdom Methanobacteriati; phylum Methanobacteriota; class Thermococci; order Thermococcales; family Thermococcaceae; genus Thermococcus; species Thermococcus sp. 101 C5. Next base: position 39,566 of record NZ_WHIZ01000010.1, on the reverse strand, counting down.
TTCGGGAGGTAGTCGAATATCAGCCTAGCAGTCTCTTGGGCGAGGAGTATGGAGTAGGGATTTGTGACCTTGGTGGTCGCGGCCTCGGTTATGTGGTTGAGCGCGTCAATGGTCACATAACGGGTCTGGTCGGCTGGGAGCTTGGTTGTGAGAGCCGGGTCGTCGATTGCGTAGAGTGGGTAGATGCAGTCAAAAGCTATTGCTGGCTTGTACTCTTTCTCTGGAATTGATGCCACTGCAAATCTGTCTACCTCGGTTCCCGTTCCGTGGGTGGTGTTAATTGCTATGATGGGCTTGGCCTTCATTGCAAAGAACTTTCCTTCATAGAGCTCTCTCGCGTTCTTGTCTGTGTACTCCAGCAGAATGGCGACGCTCTTGGCTGTGTCGATTGGGCTTCCACCACCGATACCAATAACAGCCTGAGCTCCGAACTCCTTGCCTAGCTCTGTGGCCTCGTCAACCATATCAACGGTCGGGTTTGGGCCGACCTTGTCGTAGTGAACATATTCGATACCGTATTCCTCAAGGGCGGGCTTGACGACATCCCAAGCACCGCACTTCTTGTATCCGCTCTTTCCGGTGACAAGGATGACCCTAGTTATGCCACGGTTTTCCTTAAGGTCTTTGGCTATGTCATAGAACTTGTTAATGGCGCCAACGCCAAAATAGTCTATGGTTCTGCAGCGAAGTTCAAACACCTGGTTTATGGGGATTTGAGACTCCCACAACATTGTACATCCCTCCAAATGTATTTATTTATATATAATTTGTGCGGAATATAAGCATTTCTTGAACATAACATGTACAACCAATGGTTTTTGACACACTCCTGAATAAAGAAGCACAAAGAAGCTTTTGTATTTGTCAACGAAAACTACAAACTCCTAAATAGGGGTCAATGGGCTAAAAAATTAAAAGGATCATTTGCCCCCTTTCATTCTTTCCTGGAGCTGATACAGTTCGGCTATCCTTTGTACAGTGTCGGCATCTTCCGGACCTTTGTCCTCTCTCAACGCAACAAATCTCGGGAACCTCAGTGCAAAACCGCTCTCGTACTTGGGGCTCTTTTGAATCTCCTGGTAGGTTACTTCTATAACCACTTTGGGCTCTATCTCCACGAACTTCCCATGCTCTTTCTTTATAAGAGGTTTAAGCATCTTGGTGAACTCTATTAGGTCTTCATCTGTGAACCCGCTCCCGACCTTACCAACCGGGACAAAGTCCCCCCTTACGGGGTCGTATGCGCCTAAAAGGAACGAGCTTAGAACTCCGCTTCTTCTTCCCTCTCCCCATTCTGCACCTATAATGACCAAATCGAGGTTTTCCATCGTTGGTTTGATCTTCAGCCACTTCTTACCCCTGTTACCAGGCTCGTAAACTGAGTCAAGCCTTTTTGCCATTAGCCCTTCATGACCAAGCTCAAGGGCCCTTTGATAGAACTCCTCAGCCTCTTCTGGATTCTTTGTTATTAAATTCTCGGCGACTTTTATCCACTCGTTCGTCTCTACAATGCTTTCTAGGGTTTTCCTCCTCTCTATGAGCTGAACGTCTATCATGCTTTCGCCGTCAATGTAAAGAACGTCGAAGAGGTTGAGCTCGAGGGGTATCTTCTCAATCATCTCTTCTATGTTGTACTTCCTTCTAAACCTCCTCAGCACATACTGGAATGGCCTTGGCCTTCCTCCTTCCCCAACGGCGACAAGTTCACCCTCTACAATGACTTTCTCCGGCTTTAGGGCATTTTTAACTCTCTCCACAACCTCGGGAATCGACTTTGTAACGTTTTCAAGGCGTCTTGAGTAAATTACAACTTTGTCCCCATCTTTGTGCACCTGAACTCTCGCACCGTCATATTTAATCTCAAACTCCGCTTCCCCGCCCATTTCTATTAATGCCTCTCTAACGTTGGCTGCCATCTGGGCGAGCATTGGCTTAATTGGCTTTCCGACTTGGATTTTTACTTTCGAAAGGCCCTCGTCTCCCTCAAGCTTTGCTATTTTAGCCACGAATCCGAAATCGCTCGTAAGCATGTAAGCCCTCTCAACAAGCTCGACCTTTACCCTAAACGCCTCTGCTATTGCATCCCTCAGCAGCCCCTCTGCAACTCCCGTTCTCATAGTCCCCAGTATTGTCCTTGCCAGATACTTTCCTTCCTCCGGAGAAGCATCCATGAAGAGATTGGCGAGGTACTTCAGCTTTCTATCTTGGCTTCCTTCGCCGGTGGTTTCGGCAACTTTAACCAGAGTGCTGTAAACCCTTTTTATTGTAAGAGGCTGAGAGAAAAAGCTTTTTTGCTTCCTCTTTTGGAGAGCAAGGGCAACGCTCTCTCCCAAATCTCCAGTATCTTTTACGGAATTTTCTATCTCATCGCTGTTTACTCCAGTGGCCATAGAAACAGCCCTTATCAGTAGCTTCTCGCCCACGCCGAGCTCTCTCTCGTCCCAATCCGGAAAGACCTTCCCAAGAATTAAATAGGGAACAATCTCCAACAGCTCTGGATCCTCAACTTTCTTTAAAAAGTCCGCCACAAATTTTGTCTTGAGGGTCTTTAAAGTTGTTTTCTCAAGTCTTTTATACAGCTCAACCAGTTCTTTGTATAGCATCCACACCACCACGTTGAAGTACCCCATAAAAGAATAAAAAGATTAGTCTCTCTGCACTAGTCTGAATTTTAAGAACTCAAAAAATACAGTCGCTGCAAAACCTCCAGCGAATACCAGGAAAGGTGAGTACCCACTTTTTTCAAAGGCAAACAAAAATGCAAATCCTCCAGCAAACCCCGACGCAATAATTCCGATTGCTCGCTGGTTGCTTTTGTTAAAGTATATTGTTAGAAGGATGAATAAAACTGAGAGAGCAAGATACAGGGGGTTCATCTTTCTCCCTCCACCCATCTTTCAACGCTGGGCCTCTGGGTGTAAACCTCGCATATGTGGTAATCGTCTATGGAAAGTTCGTCCATGATGGATTTTACTTTCTCTATTTCCTCTTCCCTCAAAAGGGCAAACAGGCTCTTGCCCAGCATGACCATTGAGGACGGCAACTTAAGTGCTTTATCAAGTTCTCTAGCAATTTCCAAAAGCTCACCTGAGAGCAAACCCGTACGTTCAGAAAACGCCCTCGCTTCCTTCATCAAAACTTCAACTTTAGGGTTGGAGAGAAGTGCATTAATGGCTTTTTCTCCTTCCTTCTCGATTAGGCGAATCACATCGCTGTCGAGCACTTCTTTTGTAGATAACCTCCCCATAGGCACTGCCAGAACTTTGTATCCCTCAAAAAAGATGTTATCCACTACTCCAATTCCGGGAGCCCCGGGTTTTGTCCTGATCTCTATCCCTCCGTGGATTTGGGCTATAACGTCTCCCAGCCCACCTTTGTGGAGAACCTCATACTTGTGGGCTATTTGAGCGGCCTGGAGAAAAGTTTTCTCTTTAAGGGCAAATCCCAAAGAGAGGGCAGTTCCGAGGGCTCCACCGGCACTGTTCCCAAAACCATATCCATTTGGAAAGTCGAAATATTGCCAGATTTCAAGCTCCCCTTCAAAATCCTTCGGGAGGATGTCATAAGCAACGGAGTAGCTGATAACTGCATCTTCTTTTTTAACGGGCTCTCCATTAAACGCTATGTGTATGTGCCTTTCCAAGCCCTCTTCCAAGCTTATAAAGACGTTGGTTCCCTTGCTTAAATTTATGCCGGCCCCAAGTGAACCAGCCAAAAGAGGCTCTTCATTGAACCTGGGGACAAAAAAAGCCGTGATGTGTGCTGGAACAAAAGCCCTTATCAACATGCTCTCACCTCCTAGAAAAGTCGATATTTGGATTTTTAAACATAAGCCTCTATGCCTAATGATACTAACATGAACAGTAAAAAGAAAGAGAAAAATCACTCTTCAACAACATACACTGGTACTTTTCCGTGTGGGATTCCATATTTCTTGCCGTACCACTCGCTGAGGACGTACCAGGCGCCAACGAGCAGCACTATGCCGAGCGGCAGGAGGACTGCCCAACTCATGACTCCGAGACCGAAGAGAATGTAGAGCACTGCACCGATTGCCGCAACCGTAATAGCATAGGGGATCTGAGTCGTAACGTGGTCTATGTGGTCTGAGCCAGAGAACATTGAACTCATGATCGTCGTATCGCTTATGGGGGAGCAGTGGTCTCCGAAGATGGAACCGGTGAAGGTAGCTCCGATGGTGGCGAAGACTATCTCGTTGACCTGTCCGTTTGTGAAGGCAAGGCTCATCTGGACGCCGAGGGGCACCATTATAGCGAAGGTTCCCCAGCTGGTTCCGGTTGTGAAGGCCACGAACATGGCCGCGAGGAACATTATGAGGGGCATCCACGGGCCGAGGTCAGCGCCGGAGCTGGTGGCGAGGTTTATCACATAGGAGCCAGTTCCCACGGTGTCGGCTGCATTGCCAAGGCTCCACGCAAGGACCAAAACTGTGTTGGCGAAGATCATCTGCTTCATTCCCCTGATTACCGTCTCCTCCCATTCTTCCAAGGTCATTCTCTTCCTTCCAAGAAGCATTATGCTGGCGACCACCACCATAACAAACGATCCCCAGAGCAGGGCCGTTGCGGCATCCGCCTCGCGGAAGGAGTCAACGAAGCTGTAGCTGATGAAGTTCACGCCGAAGGGGTTCTCAAGCTCTGTCCACCATCCGAGGTCTTGATCGTATGCTGCCAAGTTTGCAGCACCTGTGTACCAGAGACCTAGCAGAGACACTACAACGAGGGCAAGAACCGGTATGACGAAGTCCCACGGGCTACCGCCCTCTTTGGGTGCGCCAATGTCTGTCTCGGTGGTCATGAGCGGCTTTGCTCCGTCGCGAAGGACTTTGCCGGTCGTCCTGGCGCGGTACTCAGCGTGGAGCATCGGGCCGTAGTGCCTGTGGGTGTATGCCACTATGAACACGAGTATTATCGCCAGAATCGAGTAGAACCTGAAGGGAATGCTTGAGAGCCAAGCATCATAGGAGTTGTACACTACCTCGGACGCATCAAAACCTCTCCCTATCATCGCCAGCTCATAGCCAATCCACGTTGAGATTAAAGCCAGCCCGGCGACCGGTGCGGCCGTTGAATCGTCGATGTACGCCAGCATTTCCCTTGAAACCCTTGTCCTGTCCGTTACAGGGCGCATCGTGTTTCCGACTATAATGGTGTTGGTATAGTCATCGAAGAACACCAGGACACCCATGAGCCACCCAAGGACGGAGGCTCCTCTACTCGTTCTTACCCTCTTGGATAGGGCTTTTGCCAGTGCATGCACTCCACCGGACTTGTAGATGAGGCCAACGCCAGCTCCAATGAGGAAGTCGAATATGAGTATCCTGGCGTTCCAGTCATCGGTAACGCTGCCCACTATCCATTCTAGGCTCTGGGTGGTTCCGGTTATCGGGTTCCAGCCAGAGATCATTACCCCACCAATCCATATACCCGAAAACAACGCTAGTATAACTCTTTTAGACCATATCGCCAATCCAATTGCTACCAATGGGGGGAGCAAAGACAACACCCCAAAGTCTGACACAGCTTACACCTCCGTACATATTTTTCTTGAGCCCAAATTTTTCGACTTCTTTATAAATTTTTCGCAAATATTGTTGCGTTTTTGATAATATTCGAATTTTTTTATATAGCCACTAAAATTTGTCGAAATATTTTCGAATCAATATGATGTAGATTTCTGTTCTTTGTTGTATTCTAATGGTGTGCTGTGTTTAACATTATGCATTATTGCTCTTTTACCATAAAAATGCTTTCCTAACGTTTTTGGCGCTTTGTGAGAAATCACGTGAAGAATATTAGGTTGGAGAACATCAAAGCAAAAAAGATTTCGAAGTAAGATTGCAAAATTAAGATAGCTCTTTCAGCATCTCTTTCAGCTTTTTAAAATCTTTTTCCAGTTCCTCTCTAAGCTGGGGCCTATAGAGAGCAACAGCCGGATGATACATCGGCATTATGATGATCTTCCCGAAAAGTGTCTTCGCTTCAAATGTTTTTCCATGTATTTTGCTTATTGGCTCCGGCTCAAATCCAAACTTTTTAAGAATATAGGCCATTGAGTGCCTTCCCAAAGGGACTATAACTTTCGGCCGGATTACATCAATCTGCTTATCCAAGTACGGAGAGCAGGCCTTGATTTCCTCTTCCGTTGGGTCCCTGTTGTTGGGAGGCCGGCACTTTACAATGTTGGTAATGTACACTTCTTCTCTTGTTAGTCCGATACCCTCTAAAAGCTCGTCAAGGACTTTCCCTGCCCTTCCGACAAAGGGCAGGCCCTTTTGATCTTCCCAATAACCCGGGGCTTCTCCAACGAACATTATTTTGGCATCGTAGCTTCCCGAGCCGGGGACTGCGTTTGTCCTTAATTCTCCCAACGGACACTTTTTACACGTCTTTATTTTCTCTTCGAGCTTTTTCATGACTTCATTTTTTTTCATGATTAACACCCAGTCTTTCTTGGGATAAATAAGCTGTTAGGAGCTCTTTCCAGGCTGTATAGTACCCCTTTTCATAGTCGTCCCTAAACTCATGCTGAAGTATGTTCTCAAAATGTTCGAGGAGTTTTTTGGCCTTTTCATTGTCTGGGTTTCTTATAAGCTGAACTATCAGTGCATCGGTATCATTGTCACTCAATGCGGATAAAAAGCCGTTTATAGCCTTGCTGTATCCCCTACCCCACTCATCATCTCCTACTATCTTCTCAAGCTTGTCCAGATGAGCTTTCGCCTTGGAGTAGTCTCCCCTCATAAGCGCTCTGAGAAACATTTCCATTCTCATCTCTCTTGCTGGCATTCTTCACCACCATCTTATTTGGGAGTCTTGGTGTTTTTAACCGTTTCCGAGAAATCGCACATGTGAGGGAATATCCATAAATACTCTGCGGTATAGATAATAGTAGTGGCCATAATTCAGAACTTTTTGGAATACCTATGAAAGTAAATCTTCATATTTACGCAAAAGTTTTTATACTTCATATTTGTAAAAACGTGTAGAGGTGATTAGAATGGAAGAAATATCAGAGGGAGTACCAAGTGGGGAAAAGGAATTTAATGAGCTCACCAAGAAAGTTCGCGATATCATTGAGTATCCGGAAATAAGTGAGGAGGAATTTAATGAGCTTCTTACAAAAGCCAGAGGCGGTTACGGTGGGCCCCTCCCTCATAAAACCTGGTCCCTCTGCCCTGAGACCAGGAAAGTTGTCCCCGCTGTGGTCTGGGAAAAGGATGGGAAAGTGTGGATAACAAAGAAATGTCCTGAAGGTATGATAACTGATGTTTATTATGAAGATGCTGAGATGTACAAGCGTTTTGAGGAGTGGAAATATGACTTTAAGATAAAGAGTTACAACGTTGAAAACACCGGTGTCAATTGTCCTTTTGATTGTGGCCTCTGTCCAAGACACCGCTCCCATACCAACTTGCTCAATATAGTTTTGACAAACAGATGTAATTTGAGCTGCTGGTACTGCTTCCCAGGATATGAAGAGGCACTATTCAAGTTTGGTGGTGAAGTTAAGCTTGCAAAATTCGAAGAGATTGCAAAGATGTTTTCCTTTGAACATACAGTGCAGATAGGGGGATTTAGGGGAGAGTATTCAACTCCCGAGAACCTATATGTTTTAACTTACAATAATGGAAAGGCCGAATGGACAAGAGTCACAAAATTCCTCAGAAGAAAACACTCGGGAGAAATAATGGTCATAAAGACGAGAACTGGAAGGGAAATAAGAACGACGCCAGAGCATAAGTTCTTTATATATGAAAACGGAAAGATAGTAAAAAAGAGGGCTGATGAACTTAACGTCGAAGATGAGCTAATACTACTATGGAATCTTGAAACTGATGAGAGGGAAGAATTTGAAATAAACCTCTTAGAAGCTTTTAGATCATTACCAGAAGAAGAAAAGGAAAAAATATATGTCAGAGGGATATCAACGCTGGATCTTTTGCCGCTCAAAGAGGAATACGGAGATATAATTTATCACTGGAAGAAGAGTGATTCTATGCCTCTTTCGGCATTCTATAAATTGGGGATAACTGAAGGAGAGTTTAGACTCGGCAGGGATGCCACAAGTAATGAGCTTCCTTCTAAACTCAGAATAACCCCTGAATTTGCAAAGTTGATAGGATATTTTGTCTCGGATGGTAATTATAGCAACAAGGATTTGAGAATAACTGTTGGGCATAAGGATGTCGAGAAAGAAATAATTTCAATACTCAACTTCCTCAACCTTCCGTACAGCATATTGGAATGGGAAGGAAAAGCTAAGCAGATAGTTGTAGGTAGTAGGTTAATGCGGCTTGTCTTCAAGTATGTACTGGGAATCCCTGAAGGAGCACCCAATAAGAGGTTACCCAAGAATTTCCTGAACTTCCCGGTTGAAGCAAAGATAGCTCTACTTAGTGGACTCTTTAATGGAGACGGATATGTAGTAAGAGGAGACAAAGTTCTGCATATGGGATATGCAAGTGTTTCTAAAGGGCTTATTAGGGACATGCTATACTTGCTGGCCTCCTTAGGGATATTCGCGAGGGTTTACATGGTTCCAAAAGAGAAAATGAATGGGGCAAACCACGACCTCTACAAGATATATATAGCGGGAACCGACCTTGTAAAACTTGTCGAAATGCTTGATCTGAGAGAAGGGCATCGTAAAAAGTTAAATAACATAGGAGACAGAAAGCCCTCCAAAGTCAAGAAGGTTTCAGACTTTTACATTGACACAATTAGCGAGATAAAGGTTGAAAACTACGAGGGATACGTATATGACCTTGAGGTTGAGAATGAGAGCCATTCATTTGTAGCATCTGATGGAATTCTAGTAAGCAATTGTTTCTTCTATGCCAAGGAGGGTCAGCCAATTTATGAGCCCACTCTCGAGCAGATACGCATAATGCTCCGCAACGCAAAGAAGGAAGAGCCCATTGGTGCCAATGCCGTCCAGTTCACTGGAGGGGAGCCAACACTGAGGGATGACCTCATAGAGATCATAAAGATTGCAAAGGAAGAAGGGTATGACCACGTTCAGCTAAACACCGATGGAATAAGGCTCGCATTTGAGCCTGAGCTTGTAAAGAAGATTAGAGAAGCAGGTGTCAATACCTTATACTTGAGCTACGATGGAATGACCCCAAAAACAAACTGGAAGAACCACTGGGAGATTCCATTGATTTTCGAAAACGTAAGAAGAGCCGGCGGGCCGGGAATTGTTCTCGTGCCCACAACCATAAGGAACGTAAACGACCACGAACTCGGTGCCATAATCAACTTCGGTCTCAACCACCTCGACATAGTTAGAGGAGTCAACTTCCAGCCGATTTCCCTCGTGGGGAGAGTTCCAAAGAAGGAAAGACAGCGCTTTAGGATTACCATTCCCGGAGCAATAAAGAAGATAGAGGAACAGACAAACGGGGCAATAGCAAAAGAAGACTGGTATCCAATACCAACTGCTGGACACATTGCGAGGTTCTTCGAGGCTTTTGCAGGTAAGAGATACTACATGACATCACACTTTGGCTGTGGAGCTGCAACATATGTCTTCCTCGATGGGGACAGAGTGATTCCAATTTCGAGATTCCTTGATGTGGAAGGCTTTGTGGAGTTCCTCGAAAGCAAGGTTGAGGGGATAGAAAAATGGAAGACCCTTGGAAAGCTTCAGAAGCTCAAGCTTGGTGCGGAGATATTCCTCAAGTTCAAGAGCTTCTATGACGAAAAATACGCTCCAAAAAGCTTTGACGTGTTAAAGATTATAAGAGAAGCATTTACACATGGAACTTACGAGGCACTTGGCCAGTTCCACTACAAGACGCTCTTCCTCGGAATGATGCACTTCATGGATGAGTACAACTACGATGTTGAAAGGGTAGAGCGCTGTGTAATTCACTATGCAATGCCTGACGGAAGGATTGTGCCCTTCTGTACCTTCAACGTAATACCCGAACTCTATAGAGACAAAGTTCAAGCTCAATTCAGCTACACCTGGGAAGAATGGAAAAAGCTACATCCAGACTGGGAGTACAGTAAAGACAAGTACGTAAGAACCAAGAAGTTCATTGAAAAAATGAAGGAGAGTGAGCTCTATAGAAAGACCTACATCGACATAAAGAACTACTTCGGGTGATGGGGGATGATAAGGATAGATCTTAAATTCGGCAAAATAACTCCCGATGAAGCGAGGGAGATGCAGTACAAGCTTTCACTCGATGCAGCTGTCTATAGGGTCTTCCTCAACGGGTACTCCAAGTACGGGTATGTGATATTTGACGAAACAAAGCTTCCAAAAGAAAAGCTCTTGGAGATGCTTAAGCCCTTTGAGCCGGAAGTCATCAGCGAAAAGGAGCTAACCCCACAAGAGCTCATCGAAAGCAGTTTGAGCTGGAAGAATACAATTGCTGTGTGATTTCCCTACTCTAAAAATTTTAAAAAGACTAGAGGAGCTTTATTTTTATTTTTCCTGCAACATCTGGTTCTTCAAGTTTAAATGAAACTATACCGCTGAACGACGATAGGTCAATAATGTTCCTACCGCTTTTTATTCCAATAAACTCTTCATAAGCCCTCCCAGGCGGGAGGGAAAGGTCGTACTCGTATATCGTTAGCCTGTTATCCTTGCTTGAGGTTATTATTAGCTCGGCCTCTTTATATCCGTCGAGAGGTATTCCTCCAAAGGCTTTTGCTCCAAAGAGCTCACCTACTTTTGCCAGAGCGGCAGTTTTGAGGGAGATACTAAGAGCTGGAGGCTTTCTATGGATTACATCTTCGTCGAGAACAACAATATCTCTATTACCGGTATCAAACGGCGTAGCCTCTAAGGCTCCCGTATTAGGGGTGGTGTTTGTTCCTAAGAGTATTTTTCCAAAGGCTTTCTCTATGCTGGTTATCCTTGCACCAAAAACGCCCACCACCTTAACCATTGGAGGAGCCACATAAAGGAGCAAAGAGGGAGCATTTATGGTGTTTGTAAACTCTGCCATAACCCTACTTCCCTCATTCATTGGCCTGTAGATCGCATCATGATGGGCATTGTAAGCTATCAGTATCCCTCCTCCTATTGGGAGAGCGTTTGTTCTCATAGGGGCATAGAAGCTTGGAAAGTCCAGCAACCTAAAGAATGTCATCTCCTCACCGTTAAGGGGATTGCCCACAAACATTCCTCCCCTCACGAAGGCAAAAACTCTGTTGTATGCGCTTTCCATGTCACCTAAAACTGGCCTCACAGGAGGATTTCCGTCTACAGAGCTCACAGCTACTGGAAAAGCTTCCCATTTTCTTGTAATTAGATCAAATGCATGCAGCTCTCTCACTCCCCAATCAAAGTTCTTTCCAACCCCGAAGAAGACGGTGTCGTGGACAAGAGCCCCCTTAAGGCTGGGATTTTCATTTAGGGGCTTTGCCTTCCCGGTTTTTCTGTCAAGTTCGTATATGCCGAGGTGTGCATGCCCATCTTCCCTTGCTATAAGGAGCTTGTCTTCGTAGGGGTCGTATATTATGTCGCTCACTTCTCCCGCCCAATCCGTCTTGTGGTGGATGGAATCTTTCCACAAAAGCCTTACTTTGTCGTTTTCCGTATCGTATTCGTGAACGTGAGAGTATTTGTTGACAAAGCTTATTGTCGACTTTTCGTTCTTACCTTCATAAACCGCTGGAGCATGAACCCAGCCGCCAAAGTAGATGAACTCATCAACGGTCTCAACCGAATTGTAGGTGTCTCCTCCAGAAGTCGGAGCATCGCCGACGAGGTCGAACTCGTACACCTTTTTTGAGTCCTCCCGTAGGAAGTGGGCTTGGGCTTCAAATGCCACTGTGAAGTACAAAACACCATTGTGGTATCTCAAACCGAATATTCCGCCACTGCCCCACTCGGGACCATAACGGGGTGGGAATCTGTTCAGATGCTTTAGGATTTTCACGAATATCACCATATTAAAAGTTGTATCCCCTAGGATTTAAAACATTGTGCAAGTCAGGAGAAAACTGCTATCCTCTTCTGAATGGAAAAATTGGAGAGAGCCTTGTGGTAGATGCGACTATCAGAGGATTTTAGGTAAGCAGTGCGATTTTTCTTTAATTCTTTATGTTTTTACATGGAGTGCTCCAATAAGTCTGGAGAAAAATTTAAATACCTTTAGTTACTAAATATATATCGAGAGCAAAAGGAGAAAGGAGGTGAGAAGATGGTGGAGATGATAATACCCTACCCGCAGCTCCAGAAGATTCTGGAGAGAACATGTGAACTAGCTCTAGCCAAGCCAAGAGCGGAGGAAATGATGGATATAGTGGAGAAGAAGCTTGCTGACCTCTTTGAAGTTGCCTATGAAAATGCAATAGCTGAGGGGAGCGACACAATAAAGCTCAGACACTTGCCGCTCACGAAAGGCTTCAAGAACTCAATGAACCTCTTCAGAGCTGTTATTGAAAGCGAAAAAGTGGAGATCGAGCCAATAAGAAAGTTCGTGCTTGCAAGCATACCTGCTGAAATGCCTCTGGAGGAAGATGTGATTAACGAGCTCCCGATAATAGCCGGGACGCTCTTCGTCCTCATCGGAAGGGTTATCAAAGCCCTCCACCCGGAGATCAAGAACGTCTACCCCGAGCACATTGAAGAGGCCAAGAAGGTTCTGGACTACACGCTGTGAACCCCAGCGGGTTTCTTTCTATTTTCTCGCTTCTTTTGTGTGCGCTTTTCAAGAGAAAAGAAAAGAGAACCGCAGGTTTACTTCTTCAGCCACCTCTCCATCCACTCCACTATTAACTCAAGCCTCTTCATTCTGTGCTTGGGCTTTCCTTTTCTTGAGAGGTCGTGGTTTTCGCCCGGAAAGATTGCGAGCTCAACTGTTTTTCCAAGGTACTTCAAAGCCGTGAAAAACTGCAGAGCCTCTGGCAGCCAGCAGCGGTAATCTTCCATGCTGTGGATTATGAGGAGCGGCGTTTCCACGTTGGGCGCGTACTTTAGGGGGCTCTTTTCCCAGTAACCTTCGGTGTTGCTCCAGGGGTCGCCGCCGATCTGGTCAGGGGCGAAGTAGTAGCCGATGTCTGTCGTGCCGAAGAAGCTCACCCAGTTCGAGATGGAGCGCTGGGTCACAGCAGCCCTGAACCTCTTCGTGTGGCCGACTATCCAGTTCGTCATGAAGCCGCCGTAGGAGCCGCCGGTGACGCCTATCCTCTCTCCATCTATGAAGTCGAACCTCTTTATCGCCTCATCAACCACTTCCATTATGTCCTGATAATCTCTCTCACCGTAGTGCTCCCTTATGTCAGCAAACTCCTCTCCGTAGCCGTCGCTTCCCCTTGGATTGGAGAATATTACGACAAAGCCTCTGGCAGTTAAAACATGGAACTCATGCATGAACGAGTAGCCGTAGGCCGTCTTCGGCCCGCCGTGGATTTCGAGAACTGCCGGGTACTTCTTGCCCTCCTCAAAATCAACGGGCTTCATAATCCATGCATCTATCTCAACGCCGTCGCTCGCTTTGACTTTGAAGTGCTCCGGCTTAGAGAGCTTGTACTCCCTTATCCATGCATTGAAGTCTGTGACTTTCCTCTCCTTCCCATCTTTGAGGATGTAAAGCTCCGTCGGGGTTGTTGCATCCTGAGCAATGAAAGCTATGTAGTCTCCGATGCCAAAGCTCTCAACATTTCTATCTCCGCCGATGACACGCTCTATCTCTCCATCGAGGTTAACTCTGAAGAGGTTTGCCCTTGGGCCGTCTGTGGCTATGTAATAAACCCAGCCGTCCTTATAAACAAGTGGGTTCCGAGAGGGGCCTCTCACATCGCAGTTGAGAGAGTTATAAGCCGAGCGGTCAAGCTTTGCCGTGAGCTTTTTGGCCTCTTTCGTCTCGGGATTGAAGTGATAGATGTGTGTGTTCGTTGGAATGCCTCTCTCAAGCGTGCTCATTCTAAGTATAAAAGTGCCGTCTTCAAGAGGGACAAAATCCCCAATGCGCCATTTTGACTCGGTCAGCTTTTCAACCTTCTTGCTCTTAAGATCAACAACAAAAAGATCGCTTATCATGGGCTTCTTTTCCCTATCCTCCTGGGCAACAAAGTAGATCTTGCTTCCATCTTTGCTCCACTTTAGGGTTTGAATGTTAAGGTTTCCTCTCGTCAGCTTTCTCTTTTTCCCGCTCTCGACATCGACAAGATAGATGTGGTTCCGCTTTCCATAAACCCAGCCAACACCGTTGAACCAGAAGGGGATTTCCTTGATTATGTGCACGTCGTCCTTTTTCTTTTTTCTCTCGATCTCCAATGGGGTTATGACGGCGAGTGTTTTGCCGTCAGGTGAAAACTCGTAGTCATTTATTCCAAATTTAAACTTCGTGAGAAGCTTTGCCTCTCCTCCCGCGGTTGGGATTAAGTAAAGCTCAGCCTCCTTGCTTTCCTTGTGCCTTTTGGATGTGAAAGCTATGAACTTACCATCTGGCGAAAAGCGCGGATTCGAGTCTTTTGGTCCAGAGGTGAACTGTTTAACGTTCCTTCCATCGTAGATGTAAATTTTCGAGAAATAGTCGTCTTTTTCTACACTGATTTCGCTTACCGTAAAGGCGACTTTTCTTCTGTATACATCAAGTCCACCGACAAGCTTAAACTTCCCCAAGTCTTTGATATCAATCCTTTTCATTAAGACCACCATATTAAGTATGCCCTTTTCGTATAAAAGCTTAGCGTTTAAATTGGTATCTTAATGAAGTATAGGTTTTTAAACATCCCGGCTTTTTCATTTGTGGGGATGAAAAATGACCGTGAAAGTGAGATTCGACAAAGAAGTGAGAGACTACGCTAAAAGCGAGGGTGTTAAAGATTCAACCCTAAAGCTCACCGAAACCGCTCTCGCTGAGGCCATTGAAGAATTTCACAGAAGAATGATAGTTCTACCTGGAGAGACCATGAAAAAAGCCACTTTGGCTGGAATTCTTGCCGGGGCTTCTGCTAAAATAATATCCTCGATTCTTGAAGAGCTTATGGAGAAAAAGCTCAGGGACGAGAGCGAGGATAAGGTGGAAGTTCTTTACGCAACCGATGCCCTTGGACAGGAAACTTTTGGAAGAAAGAGGTATGAAGAATTTAGGAAGCATTTTGACGTTCTTGCTGGAGAAAATGTAAACGTTACGGCTATAACTTTTAAATACACACACGAGATTCTCGGAAGAACTTATGACCTGCTTGTTCTTGATCTCAGCTATGATTTCTCCCCTAACGACCTCGGTAGGATAATAGAGACCGTGAGGGGTGGCGGGCTGATATTTATTCTTGCCAACCCGTTTGAAAAGTGGAAAAACATGTGGACAGGCTTTCACAAGAGCCTCGTTACTCCCCCTTACACCATAGACGATGTGAAAAAGAGGTTTAACAGGAGACTCATCAGAAAGTTCGAAGAGCACGAAGGAATTTACATTCTAAACGCCGAAAACCAGAAAATTCTAAAGGGTCCTGAAAACGAGAAGAGTCAGGCAAAGCTTCCCGAAAGGGAAAAAATCGAGATACCGGAGGAAACAAAATTCCCGAGAGAGCTCTATGAGCTCTGCCTCACAAACGGCCAGGTTGAAGTTCTTAAAGCCCTCGAAGAGCTAATAGAAAACGACGGAATGGTCGTTCTAACGGCCGATAGGGGAAGAGGAAAGAGTGTCAGCGTTGGTATAGGTTCTGTTGGTCTTGCGGTGAAATCAAAGAAAAAGCGTGTGAGGATCGTTGTCACGGCCCCAGAGCTCGAAAACGTGCAAAGCTTATTCCGCTTTGCAAAGAAAAGCCTCCAGAAGCTCGGCTACAAACCCAAGGTTATAGAGGAGCATGGTCTCATAAAGGAGATATACGCCAAGGGAATTGGGATCAGGTACTATCCCCCCACCCAAGGGTATAAAATGAACGCAGACGTTTATGTAATTGATGAAGCCGCTGGAATTCACGTCCCAATCCTCCACAAATACCTCCAAAAGCCCAAAGTTATATACTCATCCACAATCCACGGATATGAGGGAGCGGGAAGGGGGTTCTCTGTCAAGTTCCTAAAGAAGGCCAAGGAGAAGAGGGAGTTCAAGGAGATACACCTCTCGGTGCCGATTAGATATGAGAGCAACGACCCGATTGAGAGGTGGCTCTTTGACGTCCTCCTGCTGGATGCCGAGCCTGTGGAGCTAACTGAAGAGGACTACGAGCTCATTAAGAAAAAGGACGTTTACTTCGAAAAGCCAGACCTTGATGACTGGTTTGAAAACGATAGGGAAGATTTGAGGCACTTCGTTGGTATTTACGTTCTTGCTCACTACCGGAACAGGCCAAGCGATGTAGCACTTCTGGCGGATGCACCACACCACGAAGCGAGAGTTTTGAGGCTCAAAAACGGGAAGATAGTCTGTGCTGTACAGATAGCTAAAGAAGGAGGAATTCCGAAGAAGGACATAGACAGGATGGCCAAGGGATACAAGCCGAGGGGGAACATAATTCCCGACATGATGGTAAAGCACCACTACGCAAAGGAATTCGCAAGGTTAAAGGGCTACAGAGTGGTTAGAATAGCCACCCACCCAGATGCTATGGATATGGGCCTTGGGAGTAAGGCGCTTGAGCTGTTAATTCAGGAAGCTGATAGGGAAGGTCTTGACTGGGTTGGAAGCGGGTTTGGTGCGAGTGAGGAGCTCATAAGGTTCTGGATAAGAAACGGGTTTGCGGTAGTGCATCTAAGCCCCTCGAGGAATCCCGTAAGCGGAGAATACACTGCAATAGTGATAAAGCCAATAAGCAAAAAAGCCAGGGAGATAGTAAGGAAAGCCAACGACGAGTTCAGAATCAGGCTTACGGAGTGGCTTGGTGACACGCATAGAGATCTAGAGCCCGAGATAGCGAGGTGGCTCTTTGAAACGCCGTTTGGAGAGAGTGTCAATTATCCGATAACTCTCACTGATGTCCAGAAAAAGAGGCTTGAAATGTTCGTTGGAAAGATTCTAACCTACGATACCGTCTTGGATGCGGTGAAGCCGATAGTGAAGTTGTACTTCCTTGACGGCTGGATGAAGCCATACCTCGACGAAAGGCAGATACACCTCCTCATCTACCGTGTTCTTCAAGCACATACGTGGGAAGAAACTGCTAAGTTCATCGACAGAAGCCCGATGTTCACGATGATAGAAGTAAGGGACATAATAAGGGGGCTCTGGTACTACTACAAGCACATACTCAAGTAGGCTCAGCTTCGTCGATCCCGGGCATCAATACCCCAAAGGCCAATCTACCTGACCTCCTTCCCGCCGTGAGGGTTAACCCCTCGCCAATGACGGGAAGGTTTGAGGGGTCTTCACCAGAACCCGAATCGAATCGAGTTCCTCAAACCCCTCTGGGACGGCCTTGCCCCGATTACCCCTACCCGCCGTCAAATCCGGCAGGCTCGGGGTTATGGTTTTTACAGCCTTTCTTAAGATGTTGAACGCTCCAACCAAGTCTGCATTCATTACAATGCCCTCCCTGTGGCACTTAAACAAACCTCTAACAAAGCGAGCGTTCTTATGGCGTTGGCCACAGAGAGGGCAGGTTTGAGAAGTGAAAGCCTCATTCACGACAATAACGGAAATACCATACTCTTCCGAGACTTCCCTCAAGCGTTTAAGAAGATAATTAAACCTCCAAATGTGAGAGAGGAGGTAATTCTGCCTTCTACCCTTATCAGAGTTCCTACTGATGCCCTTAGGATAGCCAACCACAATTCTGGAAACACCCATTTGGTGGAGTTTCTCAATAGTTTGCCTAACGGCAGTGTTGATGTAGTGTTTTGTCTGAAGTTTTGCTTTTTGGTGCATTCTTGAGAGCTTTTTACTCCTCTTACAGCCCGAACTGTTGAGTTTGGACTGGTAATCGGCTATCTTCTTCCGCCAGTAGAAGGCTATTGACTTGAGAGGTCTTCCGTTCACCAAAAAACTTTCCCCGCTTTCCACGTAAATGGCCATCAAATTGTTTACCCCAAGGTCTATGCCAGCGGAAAGGTTGCCCAAGGACTCTCTCGGGAGTTTTTCCCAGTTTTCACTGTAAAGTCTTTCTTCTACTGTATAACTAATGTGAGCATACCACTTTTTCCTAACAGAGTCGTACTGGATTTCTAAGCGTCCTTGTTTACCCTTCAAGTGTATTCTCCCCTTGAACTGTATTTTAAGCCTTCCAAACTTTCCGAGTCTCCTAAATTCTAAAACATTCTCCTCAATCCGGTACTGGTCGTTTCTCAACGGGATTATGAAGAGTTTTTTACCGTTTTCTTCTCTGATGAAAGTTGGTGGTTTTGGTTTGAACCATTCAGGAAGCTCACCGTTCTTTTTCTTTTTCAACAGGATAAAGAAACTTCTCCAAGCCTCAGCATTTTTCCTAGCCAGAGTTTGGACGGTAGAACCGCCAATCCAATCTTTGAACTGATAATAAGCTTCCTGTTGAGTTCCGAGAAAGTCTATTTTTCCGAATTCTTTGAACTGTTTTAGCCTATCATAGTTGAGCTTGTTCCAAATTAGAGCGGTAGCGTGGGCTAACTCGAATAGAACTTTCTCTTGCCCTTTTGAAGGTTGGAGCTTCACCGTCACTGTTCTTTTTATCATCATCTGTAGTATTATTTTTAGGCTTTAAAATAGTTTCGCTCTACTGCTTGTGAGATTAATTCCCAAACCCACTATCCACTCCAAATCCCTAAAAATCCATCTCAAAGGACGTTTAGATACTTATGCACCTGAAAGCTTAAACCAACGTTTTCTTTTCCCATTATCTTTGCAGCGATGTTGTAAAGTCTCATAAGCTGGTGTTGGGAAATATCAATCGGCTCTTTGGGCTGTATGGCAAGGGGAGCAATGTCTTTCAAAAGTTCGGCGTACCATCTCACGTTTTCTTCCTTTGTGTCTTTTGTGACCACAAGCTTCACATAGGTCTTTGCTCCAGCGTTCTTTAATATTTTAGTGCTCTCTACCTCCCTGAGCACAAGCTCTTTCCAATTTTCGGCGGCTTTTGCAGTCTCGTCTTTTATATCAACGCTCGCGTAGTCTACAAGGTGGGCAAGCTCCTTAATCTTTTCAGGCCTGCTACCATTGGTCTCTAGGAAGTTTTTAAATCCGAGCTCGTGCATTCTCTCCATGAGCGCGTGAAGGCTTTTTGTTTGCAGAGTTGGCTCTCCGCCGGTGTAGCTTATTGAGTGTACATCCCCCGTGTCCAGCTTTAAGATGACATTAACGACTTCCTCAAGCTTTGCGGGATTTGGCTTGTAGCCAAACTTTCCAGTAAACGGCTCCACCTCGTAGCGCCACTTTGGAACTTTAGATGCAATTAGGTAGTTTACGGAATCACACCAGATGCATCTGAGGTCACAGCCCGCAAATCTCACAAAAATCTGCCTTCTGCCGAAGGCACTTCCTTCTACGCTTCCTCCCTCTCCCTGCCAGCTGTTGAAGATTTCAGCCAAGAACATAAGGATCACCTTAAAGCTCTATCCCTTTCACCTTATCGCTTACATACCCTTCGAGTATTTCAATCCTGACGCTTCTGCTCTCGCCGGTCAAGTCGGCAATAAGTTCTACCCCCTTAGCATAGTCCCAAAGTCGTCTTTTTGCTTCTTCGTCAATCGCCTCACACATAATGATGATTTCTCTTGGGTCCTCTCTGCTCGCTATTTCTATAACCTTCATGGCATCGCTGACGGTAAAGAGCCCCTTTTTCTTAAACAGCATTTCCCTCACCTACACGTACTTCATCAAAAGGGAAACCGCCTCTTCCAGAACATGTCTGTCTTCAGCGTCCACAACGTGCTCCAGATAATAGAGGCCCTTTATGTTGAGGATTATGTAGGCTTCATTTCTGTCCAAACCGAGGTCGTAGGCTTCATAGTAAACCATCTCCTCTCCCAGAGCCTCGTTGAGCATCTCAATAAAGTAGTTTATCTCATCCGTTGTTAGGTCGTCCCATTTGCTCTCCATCTCGTCGAAGTATCTCTCAAGGGTTCTCAGGGTTTCCAAGTCTACTTTAAGTGTGCCCTCCACATAGGGGAACTCGCCGACCCTGAAAATCTTCACGCCTTCTTCGTCCCTTATGCCCACATAGTCCCAGAGGAGAACTCCCTCTATGACATTGACACCATACCTGCTCGCGAGATATGTAAACCTCTCCATAGCCTCTTCCATATCCTCCAAGAACTCCTCTTCATTAGTGAATCTAACAATCTTACTTATCGTTCCAGCCATACTTCACACCTTGAAGGTTCATCAACCCCTAAGGGTTATAAGCCTTTAGGACTAGTATCCATCGCCCGAGGAGTATTGGGTTGCGATGACCTCGGGACCCCCAGGGGGGCGACATCCCTAACGCCCCCCTATTAAAGTTTTTAAAAACTTTGACTGCATTGATAACTGGTGGTTATTTATGGTTATCATTCCCAAGCCCATCGACCCACGAGAAATAAAAAAGCTTAGAAAGGAACTTGGCATAACGCAAGAAGAGCTCGCGGAAAAAGCGGGAGTTACACAGGCTTATATAGCAAAGCTTGAAAGCGGTAAAGTCGATCCCAGATTATCTACTTTCAACCGAATTCTCCAAGCGTTAGCCGAATGTAAAAAGGTTCGATTTGTAGCCAGGGAAATAATGTCTTCCCCCATAATAGCCGTCAAACCCTACGAGACTGTTGAAGATGTTGTTAAGTTGATGAACGAACACAACATTTCTCAGGTTCCCGTGATAGCAGGCAACAAAGTAGTCGGTTCTGTTACAGAAAAGACTCTCATCAGGAAAAGCTTTGAGTATGAAGATCTGCTTTCAAAGAAGGTCATGGAGATCATGGACGAGCCGTTTCCGATAATAAATGAAGACGAAAGCATTGAAGTCGTAAAGTTTCTCCTTGAGGAGCATCCTGCTGTCATAGTCCAGAACAGAGAAGGCAAACCCGTGGGAATAATAACCCGCTCAGATCTGTTTAAAATAAAATAAGAGGCTAGCCCAAAGAGGGCACAAGGCTAACCTCGAAGAGAAGTTCTCCAGTTGTTGCATTGTAAATCTCAACACTCCAGTGAACAACGTATGCATTGTCCGGGAAGGGATAGCCTAACTCGTTGGCTGGAACTGCTCCCTTTTCTTCGTATTTTTCAGGATTGTTTAATATCATAACTTTGGAGTACTCTTCCACGCGATACTTAGCCTCTGGAACGGTATCCGGGTTTCCCCAGTAGACAAGTGAACCCTCATCATGTCCAAAAAATCCTGCAGAGATGTTGATGTTGTTGGTATACCATGTGAAGTGAACGGTAAGCCAAGCCCCTTCTGGGCTTCCCTCTCCAAATGGGAAGTTCCAGTCCTTCGACCACTTAACAACCATCCAGGTGCTCTGAGGTACTGGGGTAAAGCCCAAGTAACCTTCTTCCCATCCCGTGTAAGTCCTTGCTTTGGGATTTATCTCGTTTGGAGCTGCGGCAATAATTTGAGCATATGCCCCAAGCAGAAGCATCAAAATTCCGAAGGCCAATGCCTTTTTCATTAAACCACCCCAATAGATTTTAGTAATGGCAATTTGGCATTAAAACTATTAAAGGTTTTTCCAGAAATATTTTGAAAAAACTAAAGAAAGAACAGAAGGCATCAGAATATTGGTCTTCCAAGTCCTTTTGGAGAGGCTGAGCAGAGGTCAAAAGTTGCAATTAGCTCTCCTGTTTCTGCGTCGTAAACTTTAATTGTGTCCTGGAAAACAACGTACTTTGGAACACCGCTTTGGTAGTCACCCCATCCCGCAGAGTATGCTCCACCTGCCTCATATATTGCCCAGGCTTCAGGGTCATTGCTTACCTTCATAATTTTCATGAACTCCTCTATCCTGTATTTTGCTTCTGGCTGAGTATTCTCATCCCATTGAACTCTTGTATCCCATCCATACCACGTGTCTTCATCGTAATCGTTGCTGTACCAAATCCAGTGATTGGTGACCCAGGCTCCGACCGGCTCATCTTCCATTGGTATCCAGTCCTTTGACCACTTCATGATGAGCCATGCGTCCCCCGTACCTAGTACCCATCCGCCTTCAATGTTTCTGTCGTAATATCCGTACCAGCCGTTGAAGAGCCTTGCATTGTAGTTATAGCCGTATTCGTCGAATCCTACCTGCTCAGGTTTTGCTAATACTAGGGGCATGCTAACAAAAACCAAAAATACTGCAAACACACATATTGCTTTCTTCATATCTTTCCCTCCCATATCCAAAAATCCGGTTTTTTGTGTATTATACCACTATCTGATTGGGAGAAATGCGGTTTTATGCATTACAAATTACTATATTCGATTATTTAAATATTTTGGTGTCAGTTAGATATTTCTTTAATTAGAGTAAAGCGAAACTTTACTAAAGTCAGCTTTCAAAAAGGCTCCACACAAATACTCGAAGTATGATACTTCCAAGGAGTATCAGCAAACACTCTCTGCAGTTTTTGTTGTAAACCAAAGTTTCTTGCCGCTACTAGCAAATTCCGAACAAATTGGCAGTTTTGGATTTGACCTTAATCATTACAAATGCACATCTTTTTAAACCCTCCAATCAACTATATCATAACCCGGTGGAGTTCCGCTCCACCACTCAAAGGGCCGAGGCCGACGAGAGTCCGCCTCAATAAAATGGTGGAGGAACCAATAATGATAAAAGTCTACACGCTTGGCGGCTACGAGGAAGTAGGAAAAAACATGACTGCTGTAGAGTACAATGGAGAGGTTGTAATAATTGATATGGGAATAAGGCTTGATAGGGTTCTTATTCATGAAGATGTTAACTTTCAGCAGATGAGCTCGAGGGATTTGAGAAAGTTGGGGGCAATCCCGGATGATTCTTCGCTTAAGAATAAAAAGGTCGTCGCAATTGCCCTTTCTCACGGCCATCTTGACCATATAGGCGCTATAGCAAAGCTCGCTCCACACTACCCGGATGTTCCAATTTACGGAACCCCCTATACGATAAAACTGGCAAAAGCTGAGGTTAGGAGCGAGCAGTACTTTGAAGTCACAAACCCGATGTACGAAACCCAGTATGGGGAGATTGTTCAGGTCAGTGAAAATCTTGCAATAGAATTTGTTCAGATCACTCACTCAATCCCCCAATCCTCGATGGTCGTTGTGCACACGCCGGAAGGTGCAGTGGTTTATGCGTGTGATTATAAGTTTGACAACCACAGCCCCCTTGGGGAGAAGCCCGACTACAAAAGGCTCAAGGAACTGGGCAAAGAGGGAGTAAAAATTTTGATACCAGAGTCCACAAGGGTTGCTGAACACACAAAAACACCAAGTGAAGCCTCTGCAAAGCTCCTTTTGGAGGACTTTTTCTACTATGAGGGAATGGAAGAGAGAGGACTGATAACTACAACCTTTGCCTCCCACATAGCCCGTCTGCAGGAGCTGATAGAGATAGCAAACAACATGGGGCGCCAGGCCGTTCTTGTTGGCAGGTCTCTAGCAAAATATACGGGCATAGCTAAACAGCTCGGCCTAATAAAAATGAAGGGAGCAAAGGCTGTAAGAAGCCCAAATGCTGTTCAAAAAACTCTTAGAGAGGTTTCCCAAGCTAGGGAAAACTACCTTCTAATAGTTACCGGACATCAGGGCGAGCCGGGAGCTGTGCTCACGAGGATGGCCAATGGAGAACTATACGACATAGGGAAAGATGACACCGTAGTGTTCTCGGCTGGAGTTATCCCGAACCCGATCAATATAGCCCAGCGCTACGCCCTTGAGACGAAGCTCAGAATGAGAGGAGTGAGGATGGTTAAAGATTTACACGTCTCGGGTCATGCAAGCAGGGAGGATCACAGATATCTGATTAAGCTTTTAAATCCCGAAAATATAATCCCCGCCCATGGGGAGTTTAGGATGCTCACCCATTATGCTGAGCTTGCCGAAGAAGAGGGGTATCTCATCGGAAGGGACGTTTTTGTATCAAGAAACGGTTACAAAGTCGATGTGAGGTGATAAAATGAAGTTTGATCCGTTATTTAAAGCATTAAAAGAAAAGGCTAAGGTCGTCGATGAGGCTATTTTTGAGCTTATACCCGAAAAGGAGCCCAAAGTTCTTTATGACGCTGCAAGGCATTATCCCCTCGCGGGGGGGAAGAGAGTTAGGCCGTTCATAGTTTTAACAGCTACTGAAGCCGTTGGGGGAAACCCCGAGAAAGCCGTCTATGCTGCGGCGGCTGTAGAGTTACTTCACAACTATTCCCTCGTACACGATGATATAATGGATATGGACGAAAAAAGAAGGGGTAGACCGACAGTTCATAAAATTTGGGGAATAAATATGGCAATTTTGGCCGGTGACCTGCTCTTTTCAAAGGTTTTTGAGGCTGTGGCAAAGATACCCGTCGAGGCTGAGAAGGTTGTAAGGGTTTTGGATGTCATTGCAAAGACCTCAAACGAGCTGTGCGAAGGGCAGGCAATGGACTTGGAGTTTGAGAACAAAGGAACAGTCACCATAGATGAATACATGAAGATGATAAGCGGAAAAACCGGGGCGCTTATAGATGCTTCAGCTACAATAGGCGGCATTATAGGAACGGAAAACGAAGAATACATCGAAGCGTTATCAAAATACGGAAGAAACATAGGCATAGCTTTCCAGATATGGGACGATGTTCTCGATTTGACGGCAGACGAAGAAAAGCTCGGAAAGCCGGTAGGGAGTGACATAAGAAAGGGCAAAAAGACGCTCATAGTTGCCCACTTCCTCGAAAATGCAAGTGAAGAAGACAAGGCAGAGTTCTTTAAGATATTTGGAAAATATGCTGGCGACGTAAAGGGAACGGGAATAATAGAAGAGGATGTCCAGGAAGAAGTCAGGAAGGCCATTGAACTCCTCAAAAAGTATGGAAGCATAGACTATGCGGCAAAAGTCACAAGGGAGCTGGCAGATGAGGCAAAGAAGGCGCTAGAAATACTCCCAGAAAGCGAGGCGAGGAAACAACTGGCGCTTTTGGCAGACTTCATAGTGGAAAGGGAATATTAGCTTCATCCATACCTTTTTTTAATTTGGGGTAATTGAGCGAAAAGTTTATATATGCAATTTTGGCTTCTTTCTTTCGGTGCCCCGGTGGCTCAGCCTGGTGGAGCGGCCGCTTGGTAAGCGGCAGGTCGCGGGTTCAAACCCCGCCCGGGGCTCCAATAAAATGCTCTTTTGAGAATCGTACCACAAATAGTTAAAACATTCAGACGATACTTCGGTTTGATATTCATGAGCACCAGAGAAAGAATTTTGGAGTATGTCACAAAGAATCCTGGAATAACTTTTCGTAAGTTAGCCCAAGAACTCAACATAGGGCTAGGAAACCTGCAATACCACCTACGGCATCTTGAAAAAGAGGGAAAAATCACCTCAAAACGGCTTGGAGGGAAAAAATACTTCTTCCCACCAGGTTTTGAAGAAGAGTACCGGCGTCTTATGATAGCTATTTCAAACGAAAGCCAAAGAAAGATACTCCTTTTACTTGCGGAAGGGGACAAAAACCAGAGTGAAATCGCAGAAAAGCTCAACCTAACCCCTTCTACTATAGTTTATCATACAAAACGGCTCGAGAGGTTGGGGATTATTACAAAGATAAAAGACGGAAAAAACACCGTTTATTCCCTTAATTGCGATGTTAATGTTTTAGTTCGCATAATCAAAGAGTATAAACCAAAAATCTGGGACAAACTGGCAGATAAATTAATTGATTTAACGTTAGCGTGTAGGGGGGAGGAAGAGTGATTGACATCTTAGGATATCTTCTCGACGGAAGTATAATTATTTTGGGGACTATACTATCAGTAGCAGCATGGAAAGCATACAGAAAAAGTGGGATGAAAAGTATTTTGCTCCTTTTTTTGGCATTTCTGATGTTCGTTTCCAAAAAGATCATTGAGAACTTTCATCTAATCAGAACATCATTGTCTTCAGAAATACTTGAGGTAGTCTCAACTACATTTGAACTTTTAATATTGCTGTTATTTTTTACAGCCCTAATAAGAAGGGATTGAAGTGCCGCTTGATGTAATTGGGAAAGTTCATACACCCCAAGAGCATTAATTAACTTAAGAGAAGAACTGGAAAAGCTGGAAGGGCCATAAAGGCCAAATATTCTAAGGTTAGAGACTAGCGCACTATTAGGAGCGGGGGCTTCACGTTACCGGCTATCTCTTCCAGCAAGCTTCCTATCCTCGTTTTTCCGCTCTTTCCATAGGCCCCCATTACAACAAGCGAGTACTCCCCGCTGTTTGCTTCTTCAAGAATTTTGTCCTTAGCTATTCCCTCAACAATCTTTATGGAACAGTTTACCCCCTCTTCGTGGCAGAACTTTAATATTTCACTTATGACATCTTGAAGATCTCTTTTCATTTTGTTCCAGACCTCATCTTCAAACCTGCGCACCTTCTCAATGTCTCCATGCCTCGCCACCAAGTTGAATGCGGTTGCTCTAGCTTCTCTCCTATCTAAAACTGAGAACAGCACCAGTTTTGCGTTCTTTTTCTTGGCAACTGCAATTCCGTGAAGAGCTGCCTTTTGACTCCACTTTGAACCATCTATCAACACAAGTATCTTCATTACCCATCACCACACGTACCTAAACCATAATACTCCAACGCCTACGCCTACAGTTAATACCATTATAACCATACCCATTTTGAGGAAGTCCATGAAAGTTATATCTATACCTTCCCTTGCTGCTATCCCTATCACAACAACGTTTGCCGAAGCTCCGATAGCTGTTCCGTTTCCACCTAGGCACGCCCCTAAACTTAAAGCCCACCAGAGGGGGTACGTGTTAAGAGAACCTCCCATCGCCTTTATCAGGGGTATCATTGTGGCTGTAAATGGAATGTTGTCTATAATAGCCGAAGCAAATGCTGAAAACCACGCTATAACCAGTACCGCTTCTCCTTCGTTGTGGACGAAAGAGGTTATCCATTGGGCTATCTGTTCTATAAACCCTGTCTCAACCAGACCACCTACAATAAGGAACAGTCCCCCGAAGAAGAACAAAGTTGCCCACTCAACTTTCTCCAGAATTCCCTCGGGGTTCTCTCTGCTCCAGAAAAGGAGCAAAGAGGCCCCAAACAATGCAACCACTGCAGGCTCTATCTCAAGCTTGTCGTGGACAAAGAAGAAGAACACCACGAGAGCAATGGTTACAATTGACTTCCTAAACAGGGCTAAATCCCTAATCGCCGACCTTTCATCCAAGTTGTTTAGAGTTCTTAAAATCCTCTCCTTCTTTTCGGGGCTGACCTTAAGGGTTCCTCTGTAGGCCAAGTATACTACAAAGACCATGAGTATCAAATCAAGAAATGCTATTGGCCCCATGTTGAGAAGAAATTCGCTAAAGCTAAGCCCTGCAGCGGAGCCTATCATTATGTTGGGTGGATCACCTATGAGCGTTGCCATTCCACCAATGTTGGATGCAAAGATCTCGGAGAGAAGGAAAGGAAGTGGGGTGACCTCCATAAGTCTTGAAATGTAGATAAGCATTGGAGTAAGCAGAAGAACCGTGGTCACGTTATCAAGAAAGGCACTTATGAGGGCTGTCACAACTGAGAAAAGCAGCAAAACTCTAACAGGTTCTCCTTTTGCAAGTTTGGCGGTTTTTATTGCAATATACTCAAACAGACCGCTTAACCTTGTTGTATTGACAATTATCATCATTCCAGCGAGGAGAAGTATAGTGTTGAGGTCAAGATAAATGGGAACCTTTTCCCACGGGACTATGTTTGCCAGAAGAACCAGGGCCCCTCCCATCATCGCAGCAACGGTTCTGTGTATCCATTCGTTTATTATAAGGACATATGTAAAGATGAACACTGCAAGGGCAAATACCTCCAAGGGAGACATCTGGCCACCTCCTAATAGATTATCACCGGAATGTTCAGATGCTGGACTATCCTAAGAACCAGAGGGCTGATAGGCGAGGTTTTTGTTATCTCCGACCCATAGTTCCTTGAGATTGCAAGCAGGTCATAATTCTCGGCCATTCTTATCACGTCATCGCTCTTGTTTCCAAAGAACAAACGCCTCTGCACTTTTAGACCGTAACTTTCAAGCTTCTTTGCCACGGTGTTAAGCAGTTCTTCTCCTATCATCTCTTCTCTACGCTTAAATTCTTCACTCGCTTCCGGGCTGAGTGTTTGACGCACAAGCTCAAATATCTGCGAATCCAGGATATAAACAAGCAAAATATTCGCCTCATAAGCACTTATCGTCTCATATACTTCTGTGGGGACATTTTTAACGTATCTATCAAGCGGCATCAATATAGAATTGATCTCGGGAATTTGTTTTTCCTCTTCGGTTAGAAGAAACTCCCGGTAGTGCCTCATTATGTCCTCATACTTCTTCCCAGCTATGTGTTTAAACTTTCGACCAATGAAAGAGGAATACAACCCCATATTATCCCACCTAACCGTTTTGATAAGGAGTTTAAAAAGACTTTGGTTCATGCTTTTAATTTAGAGCTGTGAACCATAAGAGATATTAAAGAACATGAAGAAACATCACTGGGGGTGAGAAGATGAAGAGAATAATACCAGTACTGGCATTGATTCTTCTGCTCTTGCCACTTGCAAATGCTCAATGCCCGGAAGAAGGAAACACCGTTGTGTTAAAAGCCCCAGCAGTATCAAGGACATCAAGCGGCGAGCTAATAGGTGTTGCAACGGATTTTGTAATTACGGTTGCCCCTGGAAACGGGCACGTTTACGTGGAGACCTGGCCACTGGCAGAGGTGGATATGCAGGCATCGGCAAGATTAGCCGCCCAAGTTGCTGGAAAAGTTCTTGGGGTTGATATGAGCAAGTATGACGTTTTTATTCAAGTAAGGTCTGATGCCCCAATTATTGGAGGTCCCTCTGCTGGAGGAACAATGACTGTTGGCATAATAGCCGCTTTGAAGGGCTGGGAAGTAAGAAAGGACGTTATGATGACCGGCATGATAAATCCCGATGGAAGCATTGGGCCGGTAGGAGGGATTTTAGAAAAAGCCTCAGCTGCTCACAGCGTCGGAGCAAAGCTCTTTTTAATTCCAGAAGGACAGAGAATACAGGTAGTCCAAAAAACCGAACAAAAGCAAATCGGCCCAGTAGTGCAGATAACAAGTAAGTCCGAAAAAGTTGACGTGGTTGAATACGCAAGGGAGAGATGGGGCTTAGAGGTTAAGGAGATTAGGGATATATACGAGGCAGTTTACTATTTCACCGGGAAGAAGATAGAGAAGCCATCTGTGCTAGGGGAGCTGAAAGTTGATACCTCTTTTCTAAAGGATGATGCACTCAAGGACTACGATGAGACCCTAGACTACTATAAACAGGTTGAGAACAAGCTCAAAAACAGTGACGTTAGCTATACCACTTATTCCTACCTCAAAAGTGCACTAGATGATGCCAAAGCCAAGCTGGATGAGGCCAAGAAGAACTTGGATGAGGGTATGTATTACACGGCTCTAAGCCTTGATTTTCAGGCGAGGATTGCGATAAGGCACGTGGATTGGTATTTGGATGTGAGGACTGAGAGTGACCTGGAGAATCTGCTGAACGAGGTCGATAATGAGATAAAGGACACCGAAGGCTACGTCTCAAACCTCACAATAAAGGGAATAACAATGCTCCAAGCGGTTGCCGCAAGTGAGGAGAGAATTGAACAAGCAAAGTCTCTCCTTAAGGATGCTTGGTCGTCCTATTACGATGGCAATTACTGGGATGCAATAAGCAACGCTGCCTTCGCATACGAGAGAGTACAAACAGCAAAGTTCTGGGCATCCCTAGGAGAGAGATACGCAAAGGGAGAGATAATTGAAAGGGACGCTATAAAAGATACTGCGAGAGAGTACCTGGATAATTCGAGGCTTATAATAACCTACATAACCTCAATGTTTGGGGAAACAACCCTTCAGGATTTGGTGGACTTAATGAACGAAGGGGAGGAATATTACCAGGATGGTAAATATTCAGCGGCTATCTTTTCTGCAATGGAAGCCAGGATAAGGGCAGAGATAATCTTAGATACCCTTGGAATTGATAACGAGACCGTACTTATGGACAAGCTCCAGAAAATGAAAGAAGATGCCAAGGTAGCTATTGCAACGGCTCAGAAAGAAGGCATATATCCAGTCTTAAGTCTTGCATATTATGAGTTTGCCCAGAGCTATGAAAAGCAGGGAGGGTTGGAGAATATTCAGACCGCAATGGTGTTCTATCAATACGCAAAGGAAACTTCAACGGTATTCTTAACCACCACAACTCCACCAAAGATAACAGAAGAACCCCTTATCTCGATCACCACACCGCTTACAAACCAAACTGCAACTCAAAATACCACTTCTCCACTTCAAAAGGAAACTGGTGGGTATTCAATACCTCTAATAGCTGGCACCCTTATATTTGGCATCCTTCTAGGTTTTATAGCTGGAAGGAGAGCTTAGACACTTTTTCCTTTTTTCAGAAACTCTAAAATATTATGAATGCTTAATATCACAACATGGACTATCAAAAGATCGCAACTCTTGTTGTGGTTCTTGTAATAGTTTCATCTATAGCCTTAGTCCTAAAGCCCTATTTTCCGCGAGGAAGGGAAGCTACATACTCCGGAGAGAAAATTCTCCTGCCTGAGCCTAGATTGGAGGGGACTATGAGTGTGGAAGAGGCTATTGCAAAGAGAAGGAGCATCAGGACATATAAAAATCAACCTATCAGCATAGAAGAGCTTGCTCAACTCTTGTGGGCCTGTCAGGGAATAACCCACGAGGACAAAAGGGCAGCTCCGAGTGCTGGAGCAACATATCCCTTCGAGATTTTTGTGGTAGTTGGAAAGGTGGAGGGGCTACAGCCCGGAATCTACTACTATAACCCCCTTGACCACAGCCTAACGTTGATTAAAGAGGGGGATTTTAGAAGAGAACTTCAGGAAGCGGCATTGAATCAAAAGTGGGTCGGAGATGCGGCAGTGGACATTGTGCTTGTGGCTTTCTATGAAAGAACCACTAGAATTTATGGGGAGAGGGGGATCAGGTACGTACATATGGAAGCAGGCCACATAGGGCAGAACATATACCTCCAAGCAACAGCTTTAGGGTTAGGCACAGTTGCCATCGGGGCTTTTCATGATGATGAGGTTGCAAAGATAATAGGCACTGAGGGTGCCCCGTTATACATATTCCCAGTGGGGAGGGTCTGAGATGGTGGTTTTGGATCATGGAATCCTCGGTTACATAACTTTTGCCCTCATGAATCTTTCGATGCTCAGCGGTGCTTTTATATTCCTCTCCAAGAAGAGACAGTTTTGGATAAAGATACACCTATTCGTGAGTGTGCTCGCTTACATCTTTATGGTATGGACAATATGGGTGGTCAGATAAGCTTATTAATGCCTCTCTCCTATATTTTGTGGTGATAAAAATGTTCGTTGGGCACTACCAAGACGTAGAGGAAAAAGAAGTTATAATGGAGGGAGTTGAGAATACAACAATAAGGTGGCTTATCTCTCCGAAGATAGGGGCTAAAAACTTCGCAATGAGATATTTTGTTATCAAGAAAGGCGGAAAAATACCAATCCACCAGCACGACTGGGAGCATGAGATATTTGTAGTAAAGGGAGAGGGGTACATAACAGACGGGAGAAAAACTGTAAAAGTCGTGCCGGGTAGCTTTCTATATATCCCCCCAAATGAGCCGCACGGATACGAAAATCCCGACTCAGAAACCCTCGAATTTCTATGCTTAATCCCGGTAAAAGAAGGCAACATACCTCCTGAGGAGAGGGGCGAGTGATTTTTCATTTTGATGTCTAATTTTTATTCTCCCTATTTTAATATTGCCGTGAAAATATCACCCAAACCGAAAATTTTTTAAAACCACTTCGACATACCTTGAGCGGGCTTTAATGGGAAATGGAATCAAGATTGGAATAGAGGAAAAAGTCGAACCAAAGCAGGCTGTTCTTTTGGGCTTTCAGCACGTTCTTGCAATGTTTGGAGCAACAGTTACAGTGCCCCTTGTCGTGGGGACGGCAATTGGGCTTGAGCAGAGAGAGATAGCACTTTTAATCCAGGTGGTTCTCTTGGCAATGGGAATAGCGACCCTTCTTCAAACCACAATAGGTTCCAGATATCCAATAGTTCAGGGTTCAAGTTTCGCCTTTATTCCGGGGCTTATCAGCATAGGAAAAAGCCTAGGGCTGGCAGCTGTGGAAGGGGCACTAATAGTGGGGGGACTAATCGAGGCGGCAATAGGTGCATTCGGAATCGTCGGAAGGGTCAAGAGACTCTTTTCACCCGTAGTCACTGGGGTCACAATAATGCTCATAGGATTCTCCCTGGCCCATGTAGCGGTCAAGTACACCTTCAACTTCTTTGCCGATCCGAGCGGTTCAACAATAACGAAGGCATTTTTTATAGCACTAGTAACCTTCTCAACAACGGTCTACGTCGCACTTAAAGGAAAAGGGGCCTTAAGGGCGATGCCTGTAATAGTAGGAGCACTGGTGGGCTACATCGTCAGCATTCCCCTCGGAATGGCAGATTTCAGTCTGGTTAACGAATTGCCATTGGTAAATGCTCCAAAGCCGCTGCCATGGGGCACTCCAGTATTTGAAGCCTCTGCAATAATAACCCTGCTGTTCGCATTTATCGTGAGCACAATAGAAAGCGTTGGAGATTATCACGCAATTTCCGCGATAGCTGAAGCACCAATAACGAACACAAATATCAACAGGGGAATAATGAGCGAGGGACTTGCCTGTTCAATTGCAGGAATCCTTGGAGCCTGCGGAACAACAAGCTATTCCGAGAACATAGGGCTGGTTGCCTTAACCAAGGTGGCAAGCAGACAAGTTGTCCAGGTGGGAGGAGTCATATTGATAATCTTAGCGATGATTCCAAAGTTTTCGGGTGTTCTGGCCTCCCTTCCCCAGCCCGTACTTGGAGGCCTTACGATAGCACTCTATGGTATGATAAGTGTTACAGGGCTTAGATTAATAAAGGAGAAGGTAGAGCTCAACGATAGGAACATGCTCATAATAGCAAGTGCCTTGATTGTAGGTCTCGGGGCTCCCCAGTTGCCGCCAGAATTCCTTGAACACTTTCCACAAATTGTGGGGAGCATTTTAGAATCGGGAATGGCCATAGGGGCTTTAACGGCCATCTTGCTTGACCAGCTGTTGAGGTGAGTGAGATGATAGAGGATAAAAGGTGGAAAGGTGTTTACTCATTTGACGACTCTCCGTACCTGATGGAAGTCTTAACAGAGCTTAGGGACAAGGAAACGGACTCCATAACCTTCAGAAAAGGGCTTGTAAAGCTTGGAAGGTTTATGGGATATGAAATCATCAAAACGATGGAAACAGAGAAGATAAAAGTTGAGACACCTCTGGAAGAAACCGAAGGAATAATAGTCAAGGACAGGAGAAACGTGGTCATAATAACAGTCCTTAGAGCGGCGGTTCCCCTTATGGAAGGTCTTGTAAAGGTCTTCGAGCATGCAAGGATAGGAATCGTCTCAGCATCAAGAGGGAAGCCTCCAAAGTTCGAGATAGAGATGAACTACGTCAAAATCCCCCAGATAACACCTGAAGATACAGTAATCATAGCTGACCCGATGATAGCCACCGGTTCAACCCTTGTGAAAGTAATAGAGGAAGTCAAAAAGTACGGCACTCCAAAGAGGATAATCATCTTGGGAGTTCTTGCGGCTCCAGAAGGGATAACAAAGATAAAGGAAAGATTCCCAGAGGTCGAGATATTCGTAACGAAGATAGATAGGGAGCTCAACGACAAGGGCTACATACTCCCCGGTCTTGGGGACGCAGGAGACAGGGCATTTGGGGCACCAATAAAGGTCTCAACTCTGCCTCAGGTGCACACGATAGAGTAGGGAAAACTTAAATATCTTTTCTCTAATTATTTTTTGATTGAATATGGTGGACATAGACGAAATTGACAAGAAAATTCTATTAGAGCTTAGAAAGAATGGCAGGGTTACTTTCACAGATCTCAGTAAGAAGCTTGGGCTATCTGTAGCAAGCATAAAAAACAGGGTTGAAAAACTTGAACGGCTGGGAGCAATAAAGGGTTACTCCGCCATTGTGGATCCTGCTTTTCTTGAGGAATATCTGCAGGTTTTAATAGAACTTGAGTTGCTGGCTGATGACTCTCGGGCTGAAGCTGTTTTAGAAGAAATTGGCAAGCTCGAAAACATCTTGGGTATTTATAAAAAGACGGGGGAGTTTCAGGTTGTTATAAGGGCTAACTTCAAGAACATGGACGAGTTGAAAAGCTTTTTAAGGCTTCTTTCTCAAAAATACCTACGCAAAAACCTCCGTCGGTGGAGGGTCAGCGTAATTCTTGATACCCTGAAGGACAATGGAGTTCAGCTTTCCAAGAGCTCACGAAGGAGAGGATAAAGATGCTCTTCGTAATCAGAAAAGGAAGAAAAAATAACGAGCTTGAGGCATTTTACATTGAAAATGAACCTGAAAAGCTTTCTCAAATCCAGAATTTAAAGGCTGAGAGGATTTTTAGACTGATAATGAGAGACAACAGGCTGTTCAAGGTCTTGGAAGGAAGCAACTATCAAAATCCAAAAGAGATCGAAAAGATGCTGAAAACTGCGAGAATTGTCTTGACTTCAGATGCCGCGGAATGGGAGGAATACTTTAAAGTGAGGCTCCAAAACAAAAGAGTTGAGAAAGCAGAACTTTGCAGACTCTGTCTATTAAATGGAAAAATAACCGTTCTAACCGAAGGAAATAGGATAAAGTACCACCACGAATTTATCTGTGAGAGCTGTGCTGAAGAAGAACTTAAAAATGAGCTCCGCTACAGGTTTAGAAGCCTTGGAATGTTTGACCAAGCAAAAAAGCTCCTTGAAAGGTTTAGGGATCTGGATAAGGTTTTGGCTGTCTTTGATCCTCGTTTCGACCCAACAAAAAATCCAGATGTTACAAAGTGGGATGAGCTGGAACCAAAGCACGTTAATGTCAAAGAGCTCTCCATAGATGAAGTAAACATTCCGGAAGAATTTAAGAAAGTTCTAAAGGATGAGGGAGTGCAAAGACTCCTCCCGGTTCAGGTGTTGGCCCTGCAGAATGGGCTCCTTGAAGGAGAGAACCTGCTGGTGGTTTCTGCAACGGCAAGTGGAAAGACCCTCATTGGGGAATTAGCAGGCATTCCTAAAGCCCTCAAAGGTAAAAAGTTCCTTTTCTTGGTGCCCCTTGTGGCCCTGGCAAATCAAAAGTACGAGGACTTTAAACGAAGATACTCAAAGCTCGGTCTTAGGGTTGCTATAAGAGTCGGAATGAGCAGGATAAAGACCAAAGATGAGCTCGTTGTTGTCGATACGGGTATAGATGCCGACATAATAGTCGGAACTTACGAGGGAATTGACTACCTTCTTAGAGCGGGTAGAAAAATAGGAAACGTCGGGACTATTGTGGTAGATGAAATCCACATGCTCGATGACGAGGAGAGGGGAGCAAGGCTCGACGGCCTTATTGCGAGGCTCAGGAAGCTCTACCCGAATGCACAGTTTATAGGGCTGAGTGCAACAATCGGAAATCCCCAAGAGCTTGCGAAAGAACTTGGATTGAAGCTTGTCCTTTACGATGAGAGACCGGTTGCACTTGAGAGACATATTATAATAGCGAGAAATGAGAGCGAGAAGTGGCGCTATGTTGCTCAGCTGTGCAAAGCTGAAGCCATGAGAAAATCTCCTCAGGGGTTTAAAGGCCAGAGCATAGTGTTTACCTTCTCGAGAAAGAGGTGCCACGAGCTTGCGGCGTTTTTAACGAGCAAAGGCTTGAAAGCAAAGCCATACCACAGCGGTCTGCCCTATCACCAAAGAAAGCTCACAGAAATGGAGTTCCAAGCTCAGATGATAGATGTAGTCGTGACGACGGCCGCTTTAGGTGCGGGAGTTGACTTTCCAGCCTCTCAAGTGATCTTTGAAAGCCTGGCAATGGGCAACAAGTGGTTAAGCGTCAGAGAGTTCCACCAGATGCTTGGCAGGGCCGGAAGACCACTCTACCATGAAAAGGGCAAGGTCTATTTAATAGTGGAGCCCGGTAGGAAGTATTCCGCCCAGATGGAAGGAACTGAAGATGAGGTAGCGTTTAAACTCCTAACTGCACCTATTGAGCCAATTCACGTTGAGTGGAGCGATGAGATAGAGCAGGATCAGGTTCTTGCTCATTCGTGTGTCTTTTCCTACCTTGACGATGTTGAAGAGGTGCAGAGCCTCTGCCTTGGGGCAAATCAAAATGCCGAGAAAGTCCTTGAGAAGCTTGAGGAGTTCGACTTTGTAAAACTGAGGGGCAAGATTGTGAGCGTTACCCCCTATGGAAGAGCAGTAAGCATGAGTTTTCTCCTTCCGAGGGAAGCTCAGTTTATAAGGGAAAATCTCTTCAAGATGCCTCCTATGAAAATTGCAATTAAGCTTCTGCCATTTGAGAACGTTTATCTCACCGGAACACTCCAGAGAGAACTTGAAAGTGCCGTAAGAGGAAAGCTGAGCAGCAACATCTTTTCCCCGAGCTTTGCCTCTATTCTGGAGGAGCTTGAAAAAGTCCTGCCAGAAGTTAGCCCAAACGTGCAGGACAAGCTGTTTTTAATTTACCAGGACTTCTTTATGTGCGAAGAGGAAGACTGCACAGAGCACGCGATGGAAAAAGTTTCCTCAATGATAATCGAGCTCAGAAGACAGGGGAAGCACCCAATGCAGATTGCAGAATACTTCAGAAGGCAGTACTCACTCGTGCTCTATCCCGGAGATGTCTTTACATGGCTCGACGGCATAATCAGGAAACTTGAGGCAATCGAAAGGATAGCCAAGGTATTTAGGGCAAAAGATGCAGAGTTTGAGGCAAGAACTCTGAGAAAGGAACTGGAGGAAGGAAGAACGCTAAGAAAAGACTAGCCAATCTGTAAAATCATCTGGGCTGGATCCCTTATTGCCGGCCCCAACCCGAGTATATACACTGCCAGATACCAAAACTTCCTCTCCTCTTCGTCGGGCACGAGGTATTTCAGCCCATAGTAGACCACTCCAAGGATGAACAATATCCACGGGTAATACACAAAAGCACCGAACTTCTGAACGAGAATATTCTCAATCCAGTGGACTTCCCGGTAGCCGTAGTAGTGGATTGCCACAACTGTGGATCCTATGTCGAAGATGTGGGCAAAGACTGGAAAGAGATAGAGCTTTTCAAAGGGTCTAAATTTGTAATAAGCCAAAATCGGAAGGAGAAAGATTACGGTGTAAAAAAGTGTTAGCTCATAAGGTTCCCAGCTTTTGACGTTTTTTACCAGCAGGTAGTTCGCGTACAGGGCTAAGATAGTTCCCCATGCTACCGTTATCTTAGGATAAGTTCTTAGCCTTGAGTCTGCAAATATAGCGGGCAAAATCAATAAGAACGCTGTGAAAAATATTCCCGGAGTCAAAATAAGGGGGTGAGGTTTTAGAACTCCTCCATCGACAAGGGCTCTAACGGTTGCTCCAAACACAACCATCGGGGTAACCGCATAAAAAAGCTTCTCATCAACCTTTATCTTGAGGGGCTTTATTATCCATCTGTACGTGTAGATAATCGCCAATCCCAGAATGATTGCATAGACAAGGGTGTTATATGGATTGTAGCCCTCTCTCGTGTACATGGGTCTTATGAAGTACTCCCATATGAACCTCTCGACTGATTCCATTTTGCATCCCTAGAAAGCTTTCCTCTGCTTCTTTAAAGCTTTTTCTCCTTCAAAAATGGAAAGTTTAATAAAAATTGAAGGTCAATAATTTCTGAGGTGATTGCAATGCCGATGGGACCGCCATTTGTTCCCGGGCTTATGGCAGCTATGGGATTCGCAGCAGTGCTGATAATCTTACTAGCCCTAATAATTGCAGGGTTATTCCTTATGATTGGGCTGTTTCATAGGTAGTGATAAATGGAACTTTTGAATTCTTTTGTTTTCCGTAATTTTTAAATAGTCTCTAATTATACTTCCTTGTGGTGAAGCAGTTCCCAGAATGTGGGGTTTGTCAAGCCCGAATGGGGACTGTCGAGAGCCTTGAAGATGTGGGGAGTCTCCGTTCCCCCCGAAAGCCAGCCAATGAAGACGGGAGGCTGGAAGCCTACCCGTTACGAAATTAACACCCTACACACACTTTACGGGTAGGCAGAACGGCAAAGTTTGCTGGAATAGAGGACGCAACCCTTGGAAAGTCCATGATAGCGGTTGTTGGCGGTGGAATCCTGGCTCTGCTTATAGGCTGGATACCGGTTATAGGGTGGATTTTAGGAATCATAGCGTACATCTGGGTCATAAAAACGGTCTTCAATACAGACTGGATAAAAGCAGCAATAGCGTGGCTTATGACGATCGTCGTAGAGATGCTGGTGGTGTTTATTTTTGCATTAATCTTGGGTGTTGCCCTTCTTTGATCTTTCTGTTTTTAAAATATTTAAAAAAGAAAATCAGTTGCTTTCCATTTTTCTATACTCGTAAGCTATGTTGCCGTCGATTATCGTATAAACGTCCTCTTTGCCATCCTTGTAATGAAGGATCGGTTTGTCCAAGAGGTCAAAGGTCTTCTTCAAGTCTTCTTTTGCGGCCAGAATAACCTTTTTCTCTACATAAACTGGAGCTCCTTCTGTTATGTATGGGGATAGGTCTTTAAATTCGTTGTTGGGTCTCTGCGCTCTTATCGTGTAAACCCCACCCAATACGGGAGTTAAGAACAGCAGAGCCAGTATCGGAGCCACTTTCTTTGCAGTATCTGCGTAGAAAGGCAAGCCGACAATTGTTACTACTGTTCTCTTCGCGCCTTTTTCTACCACCGTTTTCTGCGTGCTTTCTTTTTCGTTGGTGAAGTAATAAAGCCCAGAACCCGAGTCCTTAATTAAAGATGAGCTGTGCTCAAAGCTCTCAGTTACTTCCCTTCCGTAAACATTTCCCTCAACGTTAACTCTCGTAGCAAACGTTATCTTCCGGTTCAACCTCTTCAAACCAAGCTGTTCCACTATTTCACTTGTCCTGTTTTCGAGTTTGGTTAAGTTGAGCTCGTACTGCACCGTAAATTTGCCATCCTCCAGCTCTCCAGACTTTTCAAAGAGCTTTTCTTCCCATAGAACAACCTCTTCGCTGCCTCTGTTTACCGTATACTGGACTATACCTTGAGTGTTGTAATTCCCCTCTATTGAAGTGGCTGGAGCAAAGCGATACTCATATGTCAATACAAAGCTCTCTACGAGAGGAATAGGATATTCCTCCCTGCTGAGCCTTTCTCCGTAGAGTGTGTTGTTCTTTAACAAAGCCACATGAATTAGCTCTCCCTCTTGAGTGTATTTGCCAAGTGTCTGCTGGGTTGTTATAACAGAGCTGGCCCCCATTAGCTTTATCGAATAAAATCCGAAAAATAAGAAGAGAACAAGCGAAACTGCAAGGACTTCTCTTCTGCTTACCAATTTTTTCAGTTTTTCTTTTATATCCATTTAAATTTCCCGTTCTGCCTACCCGTAAAGTGTGTGTAAAGTGTTAATTTCATAACGGGTAGGCTTCCAGCCTCCCGTCTTCATTG
>NZ_WHIZ01000109.1:0-2705 GCF_009372125.1 Thermococcus sp. 101 C5 | reverse complement strand
GGTAGGTTGTAGTATTGTTTAAAGAGGAGTATTGCCAGTATTGTTTTTACTGGAAATTTTTTGGATTTTGGCAGGTTCTTCAGCTTTCCTTCTGATTCGAAGTCTGCTAAAACGTCAAGAATTGCGAATGCCACGCTTTCAGGGTCTTTGAGTCTGTGATCCCATCTGGGGATCACGACAACCACCTGAAAGAATTCAGCAAAAACCCTAATAAAGGTTACTATAAACACGCCCTTTTGGGCAGCATAATGCTCTTCAGTGGGGGTGGGGGAGTGGACTATCTTGTTTCAAGGGAAGTTTATTCCCAGATTAGGTTGATAATAGTGACAATAGGTGCACTGCTGGCGCTGTTCTTTGCATTCGGAATGGCAGCTGTGATAAAGGCTCATAGAAGGAAGGCACAAACCGGGAAGGAAGAGATGATAGGTCTCTCGGGTGAAGTTGTGGAACCTTTAGCCCCGGAGGGGATGGTAAGAGTCAGAGGAGAGCTTTGGAGGGCAAGAAGCAGGGATGGTGAACTAATACATATCGGCGAGAAGGTTAAGGTTGTTGAAATGGATGGACTCAAACTTATCGTGGTTAGGGAAAAAGAGAAAAAGGATGAAAGGGAAAATACTGATGAGGTGAAGTAGAATGGCCTTTGAGTGGATTGTGTATGTTGTTATTTTAGTTTTTGTTTTGGTGTTTTTGTCCTCAGCTATAAAGATAGTAAAGGAATACGAAAGAGCAGTAATCTTCAGGCTTGGTAGGGTTGTTGGAGCAAGGGGCCCAGGATTGTTCTTCATAATCCCAATATTCGAAAAAGCCGTGATAGTTGATTTAAGAACTCAAGTTTTGGATGTTCCAGTTCAAGAAACAATAACAAAGGACAACGTTCCGGTAAGGGTTAACGCAGTGGTTTACTTTAGAGTTGTTGACCCGGTAAAGGCTGTTACTCAGGTTAAGAACTTCATAATGGCAACGTCCCAAATTTCCCAGACGACCCTGAGAAGTGTAATTGGCCAGGCACATCTGGACGAGCTCCTCAGCGAGAGAGAAAAGCTCAACAGAGAACTGCAGAGGATAATCGACGAAGCAACAGACCCATGGGGAATAAAAGTTACAGCAGTGGAGATAAAAGATGTCGAGCTTCCAGCGGGAATGCAAAGAGCTATGGCAAGACAAGCAGAGGCAGAGAGAGAAAGGAGAGCAAGGATTACACTTGCTGAGGCAGAAAGACAGGCTGCTGAGAAGCTTAGAGAAGCTGCAGAGATTATCTCTGAGCATCCAATGGCGCTCCAGCTTAGAACCCTGCAAACAATAAGTGACGTAGCAAGCGATAAGAGCAACGTTATAGTACTAACACTCCCGATGGAAATGTTGAAGCTGTTCAGGAGCCTTTCTGATACTGCTGAAGTCGCAAAGAAGAAATTAGAAGAGGAACAAGAGTAGACCCTTTTTACTTTTTAACCGTCCTTTAATTCTTTTTAAGGACAAATTGAGTTAAATATAAAAAGTTAGACATCAGTATATAGGTTAGATACATTAATTACGAATTTCGTACATTTAATTAAAAGACACGGAGGGATTAAATTGGGAAGGTCTATTGTTTTTGCCTCTGGAAAAGGTGGTACGGGTAAAACCACCACAATAGCAAATGTCGGTGTTGCTTTGGCACAGTTTGGAAAGGAAGTCATAGTGATTGATGCAGATATTACTATGGCAAACCTGAGCTTAATTCTCGGTATGGAAGATATTCCGATAACGCTCCACGATGTTCTATCAGGAGAGGCGGATCTTAGAGATGCCGTCTACGAAGGGCCAGCAGGTGTTAAAGTCATTCCAGGTGGGCTAAGCCTTGAGAAAATAAAGAAGGTAAAGAACCCGGAAAAGCTGAAGGAGCTCATAAGAGAGATATCATCAATGGCAGATTTTGTTTTAATCGATGCCCCTGCAGGTCTTGAGATGACTTCAATTACCGCCCTGCTTATAGGAAAGGAACTTATTTTGGTAACAAATCCGGAGATTTCTGCGATTACCGACTCCCTTAAAACGAAACTTGTAGCAGAAAAACTTGGAACTCTCCCCTTGGGAACTGTTCTAAACAGGGTAACAAATGAAAAAACAGAACTAACCAGAGAGGAAATCGAGGCCATCTTGGAAGTTCCGGTGCTTGCAGTAATACCCGAAGACCCAGAAGTAAAAAGGGCCAGTGCCTATGGAATCCCCCTTGTTATCAAAAA
Organism: Thermococcus sp. 101 C5; assembly: GCF_009372125.1. Classification (NCBI taxonomy): domain Archaea; kingdom Methanobacteriati; phylum Methanobacteriota; class Thermococci; order Thermococcales; family Thermococcaceae; genus Thermococcus; species Thermococcus sp. 101 C5. Next base: position 483 of record NZ_WHIZ01000109.1, on the reverse strand, counting down.
TCCAACGTCCCCGGGAGCAATAGCTTATAAGCAGCTCGCTGCGAAGCTTGCAGGGGTTAGGTATGCACCTCCGGAACCGGAAAATCCGATAAAGAGGGTATTTAAAGCTCTGTTTGGGGGAGAAAGGAGATGAGCCCACTTACTTTTTTGGTTGTTATTCTCCTAGCTACAAATATAATACTGGCAGCGCTCTATATAGCGGAGAGGAGAGCTTCAACTCGCGCTGTTTATGACCCAGAAACGAGGAATACTTTAAAGAGGAGAGTCACCCACCTAAAAGAAGAACTAGAGTCAGAATTAGTCGATTTCGATGTTGAGGAATGGGAAAAAGCTCTTGAGGAATCTCTGGAAGAGGAAATACGAAACCTATGACCTTTTCTGCCCTTTAAATTCTTTTGGCCTTAAGGGGGCGTGTTTAGTTTCACCCCCTGTTATTTAAACAGTATTTGACTCTGAGGAGGATTTTCAGACCATAACACATTA
>NZ_WHIZ01000108.1:0-2781 GCF_009372125.1 Thermococcus sp. 101 C5 | reverse complement strand
GGTAGGTTGTAGTATTGTTTAAAGAGGAGTATTGCCAGTATTGTTTTTACTGGAAATTTTTTGGATTTTGGCAGGTTCTTCAGCTTTCCTTCTGATTCGAAGTCTGCTAAAACGTCAAGAATTGCGAATGCCACGCTTTCAGGGTCTTTGAGTCTGTGATCCCATCTGGGGATCACGACAACCACCTGAAAGAATTCAGCAAAAACCCTAATAAAGGTTACTATAAACACGCCCCGGTCAACATTTTTAAGCTACTCCTCAAACAACACACGGTGAAAAGGAGATGGAAGAGTTTAAAAAAGCATTAGAAAGTAAGGACTGTCAAAAAGTCCTCGAGTACCTTGATGATTACCTAGAAATTATTGAAAGTGAACAGGAGCTTAGAGATCTCCTCCAAGAACTTGAAGAACTTGCCCTAGAATGTGAGGAAGAGGCTTATGAGCTTGCTCATGAAATTGCTCATATCTATGCCCACTTAGATGAACTTGAGAAGGGACTAGAAGTTTACAAGAGGCTCGTGGAGAAGTATAAAGACCAAGGAGAAAAATACCTAGATGCCCTCTACCATCTTGCAGATGCCTATGAACATTTTGGAATGCCAGATAAAGCTATAGAGACATATGAAAAGCTTCTGGAACTTGAAAGGGAACTTGGAAATAAAAAAGAAGAGGCCCTAACTCTGGCACACATTGCAATAAACTATGATGAGCTGGAAGAAATAGAAAAAGCAATAGAATTGATGGAAAAAGCAAGTGCAATGTTTAAAGAGCTTGGTGACGAAAGAAATTATCTCATAAGTTTGCTCGATTTGGCTCATTTTTACTATGAACTCGGGGACTATGAGAAGAGTGAAGAGCTCCTTTCAGAAATCTTAAAAGCTCCTAGAGATACTGAGATTGAAGTCAATGCACGGATAATTGAAGCTGAGATAAAAGCCGCGCAAGAAGACTTCAAAGGGGCATTCCAATCTCTAAAACAGGCTCTCTTAAAAGCATTGGAAGTTGACGATGAAGAGCTTTTCAGCATCGTATTTGAAGCAGTGTACAACTTTATAATGGAGCTCTTTGAGGAAAAAATGTACAAAGAAGTTTATGAAAACATAGGCAGTCTGGCAGATGCTTTTGAGGACATAAACGAGGAATACGAAAAGTTTTTCACTGCTGTAAAAGAGCTTGCAAAACTTAAAGACGGTCTAGATAATGAATACGACAGAGTCTATGGAACCATAAGCGTAGATGAGTTCAAAGAGCTGCTCGACGAACTTAAGAAAATTGGTACAAGCGTTTTGAGTGTAAGACTTTAAAAATTAGAATCAAAGGACGCCCTATCCTATTTTCCATTTTTCCAAAAAAATCGAAAAAGAGTAATCTACGAGCTTCCGGGCACTATCATCACGCTGAACTTGAAATCAAATTTTTCAGTAAGTAGTTTTCCTGGAGATTTTGGCCATATCAGGTAAAATTTATCCTTGCCTATTATTTTCCTGTCTTCTGAGATGCTATATACATGCACTTCGGTCACGGGAATAAAAAACAAGGGTCTTGTGATGACTACATGGTTTAATTTCTTTGGACTCAAGAGTGAGTGGCTTATCCCGGTGTCGTAGACTCTATATATCCTCATAAGACCTATAGATGGAACACCCGCTTTCTCAAAATCCTCTCTAGCAAAGTTGTATTCCGTTATTAGTGGCGAAGAAAGAATGCAGGAGGAGGAATAGCAGGTTATTTTTTCATCAACCGGCGAATAAATATAGAGGTACTGGTCGAGGATTTTAAAGCCTGAAAAAGAAGTAATTACAAAAGCCAGCAATATTAGAATTGCAAGTTGTTTTAGGTGATAGTCACCCTTTTTTATATAATGGTAGTATTTCCAGAACCACAGGAATATTACTGTTGGTATTGTGGCATAATACAGCACAAAAAATGTTCCAAAAGTCACCGGATCAGTAGCATGAGCATAATATGGCATAGCTTTATTTCCCCCTGTTTAAAAAATACCACTTAAACACTTAAAAATGTATCGGAAAGCCAGGTAGAATTTTACATTTTTCTTCCGAAAGCCTCGCCGTTCACAGCGATGGGCTAGAAAGGCTGCTCAAACTTTTAAAATTTTTCTCAAAATAAAAAATAAGGTTATCAAAATCTAGAAACTGTCTCAACTTCTGCACTTTCAACGTTTTCAAGTTGGGAAAATGCTTCTGCAACCTCATCAAAGGAATATCCTTCAGCATCTTTTCCAAGCACGTAGACTTTAAGTGCAACTAGCCCAAATGCAATTGGCTGCCTTTCAATCTTGGATATTCCATATTTGCCCTCAAATTTCTCCTCAAGTGTCTTCCTGACAGCTGCTTCTAGTTCGTCGAGGTTCACTTCCGGGTCGGTTGGCATAACCTTAATAACTCCTACCAAATTAAAGTCGCTCATTTTCTTCACCTCAAGGTCCTTCCCATCCGCACTTGGGGCACTTGTAGGTTACCCCAAGGACACGGCAGCTTTCACATCTCCATATAACTTCTTCTCCACAGTTCGGGCATATAAAGTGGGTAGCGTGCTCTCTTGGTGTTATCTCTTTTCCACATGATGTACATACAGGGATTGTCTCGGCCATTTCAAACCACCTCCTTAGAAATGAGGTTTTTTTGTCATCGTAATTCTTAACGCAATAAAGGGAGTCTATTTATAAAACTTTCGAGAGGGTCAGAGATACTGTTAGGATAAGCTGTGGGGTGTCAGGTTTAAGTTACTGGCAGTACTTTAGAAAAAGAAGGGGGAACATGAA
>NZ_WHIZ01000107.1:0-3049 GCF_009372125.1 Thermococcus sp. 101 C5 | reverse complement strand
TTCATGTTCCCCCTTCTTTTTCTAAAGTACTGCCAGTAACTTAAACCTGACACCCCACAGCTTATCCTAACAGTATCTTCCATTTTCTAAAAAACCTTATAAACCAATTTTTCTTTCACTCTTTGGAGTGCGAGTTTTGATCAAGGTGATAGAACATGCCATTTGTGGTGGTCATCACGGGAATCCCTGGAGTGGGCAAGAGCACAATCACAAAACTGGCCTTACAAAGGACTCGAGCGAAATTTAGGGTAGTTAACTTTGGAGATATAATGTTCGAAGAAGCAGTCAAGGCTAAGCTAGTCACACACAGAGACGAAATGAGAAAATTGAGTTTAAAGGTGCAGCGGGAATTGCAGCTTAAGGCTGCTCAAAGAATTCTTGAGATATCCAGAGAAGAACCTGTACTGCTCGACACTCATGCTACAATAAAGACCCCTCTAGGATACATGCTTGGATTCCCTAAGGAGGTCATCGAAGTCATAAACCCGAAATTCATCGTCATAATAGAAGCACTGCCGAGTGAAATACTTGGAAGAAGGTTAAGAGACCTGAAGAGAGATAGAGATGTTGAAACTGAGGAGCAAATCCAGAGGCATCAGGACTTAAATAGGGCCGCCGCAATAAGTTATGCCATGCATTCCAATGCGCTTATAAAGATAATTGAAAATCATGAGGATAAAGGTCTGGAAGAGGCTGTTAATGAACTGGTAAAAATACTTGATCTGGCGGTGGAGGAAGATGCTTGAGGGAATATATCTTGCACTCGATAAAGTATTTGGGCCCTTAGTTACTAACGCTCACCCAATGTGGGTAGTGACTATTTCGGGAATTATACTGGGTGCCTTTTTCACGCTGGTTAATCACATTCTGATAGATCAGGAAAAAATGAAAAAGTTACAAAAAATGAGCAAGGAATTCCAGAAGGAATGGAAGGAAGCTCAAAAAGCTGGAGACGAGAAGAAATTAAGGAAGCTTCAGCAAAAACAGCTTGAGCTTTTAAGACTCCAAAATGAAGTTATGAAAGACTCAATGTTTAAACCAATGCTTTTTACAATGCCAATATTCATTATCTTCTTTGGGTGGATGAGAAGGTGGTATGTTGAAACAGCAATCGTGAAATCACCGTTCAGCTTTTTCCTCTTTGATTGGTTCCACAAATTTTACCACTCTGCCCTTCAAGCGAATGAGCTGGGATACATAGGCTGGTACATTTTGACATCAATGATAACCGGTCAGGTTTTGAGAAAGCTCTTGGATTCATATTAGTTAAATTTAAAAATGCTGCACAAAAAAGCTAAGCGGGGTGAGAAATATGAAACCAATGTACAGGTCAAGATCATGGAGAAGAAAGTACGTTAGAACTCCGGGTGGAAGGACTGTAATACACTTTGAGAGAAGGAAGCCAAAAATCGCCCACTGTGCAATGTGCGGAAGACCACTAAACGGAATCCCAAGGGGAAGATCAAGTGAGTTAAGAAAGCTCCCCAAGACTAAAAAAAGACCCGAGAGGCCTATGCCACACCTCTGCCCAAGCTGCATGCGCAGAGTCATGAAGGCCCAGGTAAGGGCTGCACTCTAACCTTGGACGAAAGGGATGCACCATGCCTAAGGGATGTCTAGTGATCACAGTGAGCGGATTGGCAGGAAGTGGTACTACAACTCTCTGCAGGAATCTAGCCAAGTACTATGGCTTTAAGCATATTTATGCGGGTTTAATATTCAGACAGATGGCAAAAGAGATGGGAATGTCTCTCCAAGAATTCCAGAAATATGCTGAAATGCACCCCGAAATAGACAGGGAAGTTGATAGGAGACAAGTAGAAGCGGCAAAAGAATGCAATGTGGTTATTGAAGGGCGTCTAGCGGGATGGATGGTAAAAAATGCTGATTTGAAGATATGGTTAGATGCACCAATTCAAGTTAGGGCTCAGCGTGTAGCACAGAGAGAGGGCGTAAGTGTTGAAGAGGCATTTATGCAAATTGCCGAAAGGGAAATGCAGAACAGGAAAAGATATTTAAACCTATACGGGATTGACATTAACGATCTCTCAGTTTATGATTTGATTATTAATACTGCCAAATGGGGTCCCGATGGGGTCTTCGCTATTGTGAAGGCCGCCATCGACCACCTGTACCCCGATGGTGACACGGGGAAATAAAAAAGATGGAGGTGGGATGAATGCCAGCAATTGATGTTGGAAGGCTAGCCGTTGTTATTGCCGGAAGAAGGGCCGGACAAAAGGTAGTTGTTGTCGACATAATCGACAAGAACTTCGTCCTCGTTACCGGCGCTGGATTGAACAAGGTGAAGAGGAGAAGGATGAACATCAAGCACCTTGAACCTCTCCCAGAGAAGGTTAACATTGAGAGAGGCGCCGACGACGAGGCTGTTAAGCAAGCTTTGGAAAAAGCGGGAATAAGTTTAGAGTGAAATTTTTGTTTTTCTTTTTATTATATATTGCTCTGAATATTTTTTTGTTTATGTGTTGAGTTCTTAGGAATTACTACTAACACTCTAAAAGTTTTCATACTTTCTTGATTTTGAAAAAAGAAGTCTTTAGAGAATTACTTTATTTTGAGAGAAAAAAAACCATTAGATGTGAACTAAAAGTTTAAGAAAATTTTAAACCCTAGTTCCCACCATCTGTGAAGTTGTATAATCTGTCCAGATTCACGGCCAGAATCGCCCCTAAAATCCTGACAACCAACCCCCTCAAACTAACATTCCTGCTCGGCCTCAGAAGAAACTCAGAAAACTTCGAAAACAAAGTCTCAATCCTCCTGCGAAAGTCAGACAAGTACTTGTAAAACTTCTTCTCCTCCAGATTGCTAATCTGATTCCCCCGCTTTACTGGCGTGTAAACAACGCCAAACCTCAGAAATTCCTCCTCGAGCCCCCTGTTAACATACCCCTTATCCAAAAACAGAAAACAGCCGGAAAACTCCTCAACAATCACCCAGAACTTTTCCCGGACAACACTCACATCATGCTTATTCGCCGGATCAACAGACAGTAAAGCCAGCAAATTTCCATCAGAGTAACAGGTCA
>NZ_WHIZ01000106.1:0-3285 GCF_009372125.1 Thermococcus sp. 101 C5 | reverse complement strand
GGTAGGTTGTAGTATTGTTTAAAGAGGAGTATTGCCAGTATTGTTTTTACTGGAAATTTTTTGGATTTTGGCAGGTTCTTCAGCTTTCCTTCTGATTCGAAGTCTGCTAAAACGTCAAGAATTGCGAATGCCACGCTTTCAGGGTCTTTGAGTCTGTGATCCCATCTGGGGATCACGACAACCACCTGAAAGAATTCAGCAAAAACCCTAATAAAGGTTACTATAAACACGCCCCTGGGCAGAATTGTCCAACAAGGTTTATATGCCAAATGTCATAAATAGAAGCGGTGATGGGAAATGATGCTGGATGTGAGGGGGTTAAAACCTCCACAACCTGCCCTCATGATACTGGAAAACCTTGAGAGGCTCAAAATCGGGGAAACCCTTGAGGTAATCGGCGACAAACCCTTTGTAGATATAATACCCAAGCTCGAAGAGGCTGGCTATCAAGTGGAGCTGAACAAAGTGGGAGAGTTCTTCGTGCTGAAGGTCACAAAGATTGAAGGCTCAAAAGAGCTGAAAATGGAGGTTGAAGAGTGCGATGAGGAGCTGGAGGAGATAACGGAAGACACCAACGTGGCCAAGCTCCTCAAGGCATACCCCAAAGCCCTCGACATACTCGTTAAGTACGGCTTTTCACCGCTCCAGAACCCTGTTATGAGGAAGACACTTGCGAGGACGGTAACCCTAAAGCAGGCAAAGAAGCTCATCGGCATGAGTGACGAGCGCTTTGAGGAAATGATGAAAGAGCTGAAGGCGCTGGAAAAGATGTGATCACGAGCTTTTTGCTCTTTCTTCCACTTCTTAAATTTTTATAATTGGCCAAAAACTGCTCAAAATTATATATCTCATCCTCGTGTTTGATGGTGCTGATTAAATAATCCGCAGACACCTCACTACTGAGAGCCTCCTCCCAGCCAAAGAAGATAAAGGAGAAGGACATGAACTCACCTCCCAGATAGCTTTACCCTTTTAAGTTCCTTTTCTGCATCTTTGATGGCCTCATCGATGGCCCTCAGGAGAGCGTTCTTTGGGACTTTGACGGCCATACCGGAATACAGGACGAATGCCAGTAAAAATTCTCCCTTTCCAGAGTCCGCCGCATAGAGAACTTCAAAGGGATCATAGGTTGAAAGGGTAAAGCGAACGAAAGGAGGAGCCGCTCCTGCTGAGAGCTTTTTAAGGCCCGCCAGTTCGCGGAGAAGGCCCCTATCCTCCGGCTTTTTTACCCCTTTGGAAGACAGCCTCTTGATTTCACCATCAACGTTCCACTTTACCCGCCACTCCTCCGCAGGCAGTTTGCCATCCGCCACAAACGCCCTGAGAAGTTTAAGCTCCTCAACGTACCCCTCGAGATTAACAAACGCCTCCAGTACGTACGTGCTCCCGTAAACTTGAACTTCGTACTCGTCCATGATATCCTCAGGTTCACTGAACATCTCAAGAACTTCATGCGAAGGCGGCTTTAGTTTGAACTTGAGCCACTCCATCCGCACGGGTTTATTATTGAGAACCGCTTTCAGGTTCTGGATGGAAGTTCGGATTGCCTCGATGAAGTTGTCACGGGTGAGCTGTACTTCCCCACCATCCCAAAGGGTCAGGTGAACCCATCCACCCTCAGCCATTATCTTCAAGTCCCAGAGCTTTTTCGGGAGAGCATCCATCGAGTGGAGTGCCTTTAGGGAGCTTATGAATTCATCCAGCGTCACTGGGTCTTCACTGATGAAAACTGGCCCCTCTTCGAGCACCAGCACTGGAAATCCCCTATCTCCATCTCGAGGGGAAAATGAAAAGGCAAAGATTGAAATCACCTCCCTGTCAATATCTCCTTGAAGATGGTGGGAATGCCGTAACTATCCGGTACATCCCCCATTTGATTCTCTCAATCACTACCACCACTTTCTTTCCCAGCTTTGGGGAATATTTAACAAGTACTATTCTCTGTTTTCCATTGACAATGTCTCCGCATTCAATTTTGTCTGGGTTTTCTATAACCTTGCCCATTTCGTTTAAAAGATCCACGGCGGAAATGTGAGTGAACTGATCTTTTCCAGGCTTTTTCATGAGGTGGTTAAAAATAATATGTTTTGCCCCTTTTGCATCAATGATAACATCTCCTCCTTCGAATACTCCACAATCAAGGTTTGCCCCATTGAAGTGTGCCCTGAAACCCCTGTACCCCTCGTCAAAATCCTCTGCAAGCTTTTTAGCATCGTTGGCATCCCAGCCGTTTAAGTACGCTTGCCTCTTACCAGACTAAGACTAAACTTTCTGAAAGTGTTAAGAACTTCAATGTATTCCGCCAATGGCTCTTTCCACGCTCCCGGAGGTAGCAGTTCACCTAGTTCAACTAGACTCTTTAAAGTCTCTTCTCCCATTTTCAGGAAAGCTCTCGACAATGAGCCAGCATCACCCTCTATCACTACCCTTTTGGGGTTAAGGATGTTGCCTTTATCCGCAAAGTAAAGTTCCGAGCATATAAACACTTTTTCTCCTTGGAGTTTAAACACCACCGGGCTCAAAATCTTTCCGAATGTAACGTCAAAAACGTATCCGTTAACATCTGGACACTCTAACAAGTATTCTCGTCTCAGTTCTTCTATAGGAACCTCTCTTAGCCGTGGATCTGGAATTCTTCTGATTTCAGGAGGATAAACGTATTTTCGTAAAAATTCAACAAACCAGGTCTTTGTAGCAATCTCTTGGTTAAACTTCTCTAAAGCTCCCCGGAGATAGATGCTCACGAGGAATGCATCTCGGGGAACGCTGGTGAAGTATATCGCTTCACCGGAATCATCTGCAAGCACTTCTTTTCCCAATATTTTTAATGAGTACCTCCCTGCGGGCAAACGAAACAACTTCAATATTGTTGAAAGCTGCATGGGAGTTTTACCTTGAGTTGTTATCTCCTCAATTTCCAGATTTTTTCTCAAATACTCAACATCAAAGTACCAAGTTATCAAGTTCATCACCCCTGATAAACTAAAGAAAAAATTAAACCCTAGTTCCCATCAGATCGTTAGAGTTATAAGCACTTAAGTTTTTTGGTTGATTGATGGTTGTATTGAGCTTTCAGAGGAAAATCCTGATCATAAAATCCGAAATCTACCCGATAATCAGCAAACACTACCCGAAAAACACTCACAGGGAAATAATCAGCCTCTACGACCTAATAACCTTCGCAATACTAGCACACTTGCACTTTAACGGAGTTTACAAGCACGCTTACAGAGTCCTAATCGAAGAAATGAAGCTGTTCCCCAAAATCAGGTACAACAAACTAAC
>NZ_WHIZ01000105.1:0-3360 GCF_009372125.1 Thermococcus sp. 101 C5 | reverse complement strand
GTTAGTTTGTTGTACCTGATTTTGGGGAACAGCTTCATTTCTTCGATTAGGACTCTGTAAGCGTGCTTGTAAACTCCGTTAAAGTGCAAGTGTGCTAGTATTGCGAAGGTTATTAGGTCGTAGAGGCTGATTATTTCCCTGTGAGTGTTTTTCGGGTAGTGTTTGCTGATTATCGGGTAGATTTCGGATTTTATGATCAGGATTTCCCTCTGAAAACTCAATACAACCACCAATCAATCAAAAGACTTAAGTGCTTATAACTCTAACGATCTAATGGGAACTAGGGTCTCCTTAAGCTCATATGCGAAGGCAAAATAGACCCAAAGAAGCGCAGGAGATTCTCCATGATGACCTTTTTGGTCTCTATGGTGGGAGGTGTTGTTACATCTGCGTTCTTCGAGCCTAAAAGTTATTGGGACTTCTTGCTCTCCTCAGTTCTGATTGCAATAGTGGTGTTTCTGATGGCATTCCTGATGGGGCAACCATTCCTGCTTTTGCAATTTAGAGGAGTTAGATTAGTAGAGAAGAAAAAGAAGACTAAAATCACAAAGATAAGCTTCCCGCCATCAGCTTTAGAATTTTTAGAAAAGAAATAAAACCTCAACGTCCAAGCTCTTTGTGCGCCTTTGCAAGGTGTTTTGCCGCTATAGCTGCCAACAAAGAGAGTTCTCCCGCTAATACTGCACCTGCAACAATCTCCGCAAACTTCTTTGCATTTGTTCCTGCTGGCTCTCCACCGCCAGCAACGCCCATGATGCTTAATGCTTCCCTCTGCGTAGCTACTCTCGTTCCTCCCCCCACTGTTCCGATTTCGAGGCTCGGCATCGTTACGCTTATGTATAAATCTCCCTCGGGAGTTACTTCTGCAAGGGTTATTCCATGGGAGCCTTCAGTTATCTGGGCTTCATCCTGGCCGGTTGCAAGGAATATTGCTCCTACAATGTTCGCAAAGTGGGCGTTAAAGCCGTAGCTTCCGGCCTGGGCTGAACCTACGAGGTTTTTCCTGTAGTTGACCTCTGCTATGAGCTCGGGTGTTGTTTTGAGCTTTTTCTCCACAATTTCCCTCGGGATAATTGCCTCGGCTATAATAGTCTTTCCTCTGCCGTTGATGAAGTTCATTGCGTTGGGCTTCTTATCAACGCAGAGGTTTCCAGAAAGGGCTAAATATTTAACATCCGGGAAGTGCTCTTCGATAACCTTCATGATCTCTTCACTCGCTATCGTGACCATGTTCATGCCCATGGCATCGCCCGTCTCGAACTCAAAGCGCAGGTAGAGGTTGTTGCCTACGATGTAGGGCTTAACTCCCCTAAGTTTTCCGTGTTTGGTCACTTTGGAAACCGCCTTTTCTTGCAGGTATTCGAGGTTTTCTTCGACCCATCTGGCGACCTCTCTCGCCCTCCTTGCATCGGTGCATTTTAAAAGGGGCGCCCTTGTCATTTTGTCGTCGATTATGGTTGTTTTCACGCCACCTGCAGCAGTTAAAGCTGAGCACCCTCTATTAACGCTTGCAACTAGGGCCCCTTCGGTTGTTGCTAGGGGGATGTAGAACTCCCCTTTGGCGTATTCTCCATTTATCTTCAACGGCCCGGCGACTCCCATAGGTATTTGGACGACGCCGATCATGTTTTCAATGTTCTTTCCTATGACCTGGTTTGGGTCGATGGAATAGTACCCGATGTTTTCAAGGCTTATCCCAAGCTTTTTCTCGAGGGCCTTCCTTCTTACATCTGTTGCAAGCTTTTTGTCCCCGGTGTATTTTTCCACCTCGTGGAGCTTAATTTCTCCACTGGCCACTTTTTCAATAAGTTCTTCCAAGTTCATCTTCCTACCCCCAAAAGAGATTTCAGATCTTTTTAACCTTCCTAAATATCCATTCCTCTAATATCTCTCCGGCCTCATAAAACGCTATAGCCGCATCGCTTCTTGGTTTATATGCAAGTACTGGGATCCCCACGTTTATGGATTCCGGAACATACTCATCAAATGGTATTACCCCAACAACCGGCAGGCCAACGTTTTCAGTAATCTCGTCTATTATGTGGTCTATAACATCCTCCGATTCCCTAACCTTGTTTAGCACTACCCCAATCTTTAACCCATATTCCTCGCCTATTGCCTTAAGCTTGTTAATCTCATTCTCCACCATTGTTTCAAAGGAATAAATCGGTGACCTCTCAACTTCAACAACTATTATTTGATAATCTGCAACTTCAAAAGTCGGAAGGGTGTCAAAGGGAATTCCCGTTGGAGAATCAACAAAAACTATTGGGAACTTGTATCTCATTTGTTCTACGATATCTCTCAATCTTTTGGGGGATATACCTACCACATCCTGCAACCTGGTGCTACCCGGCATCACGTTAACTCCCGTCTTTTCATGTCTATAAATCGCCCACTCGGGATCAATATCAGGGTTTTTGAGAAGGGAATGGACAGTATAGTTGACATTATCCAAAGCAAAGTGAAAGCCAAGATTGGGCAAGAATAGGTCACCATCTATAGCTAAAGTTCTATACTCCTTTTGAGCAAAATACACGCTTAGATTTGCAGTGGTCGTGGTTTTACCAGCTCCCCCTCTCCCGGTAACGATTATAACCGGCATTACTCACACTTCCTTGATAGGCGAGTCTTTAAAGCAGTGACAAAGTCGCTAAATTATTGCAGTGATAGACACACTACTTCTATTACAAAATGAAATATAAGATTTTCGTATAAAAGGGGAAGAAAGGAAAATAATCAACCAATAATTTCTCCGAATGCAAACTTCTGTTTCACGGAATTTATGACAATCTCCACTTCGTCCCCCACTTTCGTGTTGGGGACAAAAATCACAAAGCCTTTAACCCTTGCTATTCCGTCTCCACCTTTTCCGAGGGCTTCTATCTTTACCTTATACCTTTCTCCAACCTTAACTGGGGGCAGTCTTGAACCCCCTCTTTCCATCCTTTTCTTTCCAAATTTCCTATCCTCCAATTCAGACACCACCAGCAAGTATCTGCAATCCCAATTGTGATGATGGAGGTATTTAAAATTTTTGGTGGTTTCGGGCGTGTTTATAGTAACCTTTATTAGGGTTTTTGCTGAATTCTTTCGGGTGGTTGTCGTGATCCCCAGATGGGATCACAGACTCAAAGACCCTGAAAGCGTGGCATTCGCAATTCTTGACGTTTTAGCAGACTTCGAATCAGAAGGAAAGCTGAAGAACCTGCCAAAATCCAAAAAATTTCCAGTAAAAACAATACTGGCAATACTCCTCTTTAAACAATACTACAACCTACCTCTCAGAGACGCCCAGCACTACGGCAGAAAATTCTTCGGAGCAAACATTCACTACTCAACCCTCCACAACTGGGAGAA
>NZ_WHIZ01000104.1:0-3366 GCF_009372125.1 Thermococcus sp. 101 C5 | reverse complement strand
GGTAGGTTGTAGTATTGTTTAAAGAGGAGTATTGCCAGTATTGTTTTTACTGGAAATTTTTTGGATTTTGGCAGGTTCTTCAGCTTTCCTTCTGATTCGAAGTCTGCTAAAACGTCAAGAATTGCGAATGCCACGCTTTCAGGGTCTTTGAGTCTGTGATCCCATCTGGGGATCACGACAACCACCCGAAAGAATTCAGCAAAAACCCTAATAAAGGTTACTATAAACACGCCCCTCTTTCAGTAAAGTTTTTAAGCAATATCCTCAAAATCTTTCGGAAAATTCCGAAAGTTCAAAAGTTCTGGGGTGAGAAAATGCTCAAGAAGCTTGCGAGAGTAATAGTAAAATACAGGGTGGCATTTTCATTGATAGCCATATTCTTGCTAATTCTCTCTCTATACGGAGTTCAGTTGCTTGAATTCGAAAGCGACCTCACTAAGCAGCTTCCCCAAGATTTGCCGGCAGTGAGAGATTATTTGACACTTCAAAATGAATTTCAAAGCGGCGATTCTGCTCTTATAATTGTCAAGGTGGCATCTATTGAGGAAGGGGGAGTTTACGATATTCGAGACCCCGAGGTGATAAAGTCAATCTACGAACTCGAGGAGCGTTTAAGGGAGCATGAATACGTAACGAACACAATGAGCATTGCTGATATTTTTATTCAAATTCTTGGTAGATTGCCTGAAAACGAAGAAGAGGTTAAATTCGTTTTAAATACCCTGCCTCCAGAAGCCCTGCAGGGGTTAATAAGCTCCGATTACAGAACAACAATGGTGATAGCCACCCTTACAGCCGGCTCTGGTTCTCAAGCGGTGCAGAGGGTTTATGAGGACATTGAGATGGATATAAACCAGGTAAGGTTTCCAAAAAATGTAGAAGTCATTCAGACGGGAACAATTGGAATTGCACACAGGATTTTGGCGATGCTTCAGAGTGATTTGAGTAGAACGATGGCAATTGCCCTTCTTTTCGTGGCTTTTCTGTTGATCTACTTCTACAGGTCAGTTTTTAGGGCAATGCTGCCCTTGATACCTCTGGTATTTGGCGTAACGATGACCCTCGGTTTTATGGGTCTTCTCGGGATTCCAATAGACATGGTAACTACCGTGGTTGGGGCAATGATAGTTGGAATGGGTATTGACTACGGCGTTCACGTAACCAACCGTTATTTTGAGGAGAGGAAAAAAGGTAGCGGTATTGAAGAAGCTGCGGAAGAAGCGGTAGCGGAGACGGGAAAAGCCCTGTTGGGAGCGGCTTTGACAACTATAGCTGGATTTTCTGCGTTGGCTCTTTCAATTTTGCCTTCCCTTCGCAGGTTGAGTTTTGTCCTAATAATGGGTCTCAGCTTGGCGGCGGTAAACGCTGTTGTGATAACTCCTTCTCTTATAATCCTCTACGAAGATGTTGTAATGAAAATTAAAGGAAAGCACGAAGTTCCTGAGATAAGGGCACATTCGGGCTTTATTGCAAAGTTCTTTAACACTCTGGGAAGAACCATTAAGAGGCATCCAAAAACAACCCTCACGGCTGTCTCTCTAATGACTATCGTGTTTCTTTATGGCCTAACTCAGGTAACAACGGAAGTTAGACTGGAAAAAATGATTCCTGAGGGCATACCGGAAATTGAAGCTATGAAGGATGTTAGATATGAATTCGGCGGCCAAGACCAGGTGAATTTAATAGTGAAGGCAGATGATGTGAGAGACCCATCAGTAGTTAGGGCTATTTATCGCTTTGAGCAGGAAATACTTGCCGATTCTCACTACAACAACGTCTTTGAGACCAACAGCATAGCTGATGCAGTCGTTAGAAAATATGGATACATCCCAGAAGACAAAGAAAAAATAAAGGCTGCCATAGAAGAGGGGGGAGCTTCTGTAAATGACGACTACTCGATGACACTAATTCAGCTGAAGGGGAACTTTGGTGGGGCTAATCCAGAGGATTTTAGGGCCATTATGCGCTATTTTGAAGAACAGGCAAAAAGTGCGGATCTTCCACCTGGAGTTGAAATGCGGCTAGCGGGCGATTTATATTTGAACTACGTTTTAGATAACCTAACCAATCAAGAGCTTGGTAAGATATCCACCTACGGTAGCATTTTTGTTGTGCTGGTAGTTGTACTGCTCTTCAGAAGACCGCTGGTTTCAATTGCAATGATACTGCCCATGTTCCTCGGCGCTCTTTGGACCGTTGGGTACATGGGGCTCGCGGGCATACCTTTCACTCAAACTTTAGCAGGTGTTATTTCGATGATAGTTGGTCTTGGAGTTGACTACGGAATGCACCTTACCCACAGGTTTTTGGAAGAACTTAGGGAAGGCAATCCGTATCCCATAATCTCCGCCCTTGAAGGAGTTGGTCCAGGGATCTTAGTTGGGGCTTTAACCACGGCTGGAGGATTTTTAGCTTTGCTCAGTGGAGAACTCACCGCAATACACGACTTTGGAAAAACCTTAGCAATTGGAATCCTCGCTTCAATGTTTGCCGCTTTCACGGTAACACCTGCTTTGCTCCAGCTGTTTTATGGAAAAAAGATAAGGGGTGAGGAAAAATGAGAAAATATCTCGGACTTATACTGGGACTGTTGATTGTTATGGGCAGTTTTAACCCTGTTATGGGTGAAGAAGCGCTTCTCTTTGAGGGTTATCTCAACAAAGGCGATTCAATACTTGTGGGTCCACTTGTAGTTGTCCTCCAGGATGTCAAGAGAGACTATGCAGTGAATGAATCGGAAAGTACGTACAAAGCAATGATACTTATCCTAAAAGACAACAAAGTACTTAACATGGATTACGCGTCAATAAAAGTTCCTAATCCGGAAAAAATACAAGAGCTTCTCACAAACACAACATTCCTCTACGCAATGGCAGAAACCCTTGGCTACAACACAACAAATCCTGTAGAGCTCGCCCAATTCTATTTGTGGCTTAACAGCGCGTCCCAAGAAGAAATCGTGGATGCGGTGTTCAAAACCGTCGAAGAGCATCCCGAGCTGGGTATATCAAAAGAAGACCTTCTCATGACGATCACTTATCCCAATATAAGCCTCATAGGCGAAAACGAGACCATAGAAACCCTAGTTCCCATTAGATCGTTAGAGTTATAAGCACTTAAGTCTTTTGATTGATTGGTGGTTGTATTGAGTTTTCAGAGGGAAATCCTGATCATAAAATCCGAAATCTACCCGATAATCAGCAAACACTACCCGAAAAACACTCACAGGGAAATAATCAGCCTCTACGACCTAATAACCTTCGCAATACTAGCACACTTGCACTTTAACGGAGTTTACAAGCACGCTTACAGAGTCCTAATCGAAGAAATGAAGCTGTTCCCCAAAATCAGGTACAACAAACTAAC
>NZ_WHIZ01000103.1:0-3530 GCF_009372125.1 Thermococcus sp. 101 C5 | reverse complement strand
TTCTCCCAGTTGTGGAGGGTTGAGTAGTGAATGTTTGCTCCGAAGAATTTTCTGCCGTAGTGCTGGGCGTCTCTGAGAGGTAGGTTGTAGTATTGTTTAAAGAGGAGTATTGCCAGTATTGTTTTTACTGGAAATTTTTTGGATTTTGGCAGGTTCTTCAGCTTTCCTTCTGATTCGAAGTCTGCTAAAACGTCAAGAATTGCGAATGCCACGCTTTCAGGGTCTTTGAGTCTGTGATCCCATCTGGGGATCACGACAACCACCTGAAAGAATTCAGCAAAAACCCTAATAAAGGTTACTATAAACACGCCCCCTTTTAGCAAAAGATTTTTAACTCTGTGATGTTTTTTCTTCTGTCTCTGACCGTTAAGACAGCAATCTAAGTGAGAGCCTATGGACGGCGAGCTAAGAAAAAAGCTGTGGGCACTGGCGTGGCCGGCCATCATAGCTAATATAGGCCAGACCCTGGTAAACCTAGTGGACATGATAATGGTCGGGCAGCTTGGTTCTCTAGCTATAGCAAGCGTTGGACTTGGCGGACAGTTTTCCTGGTTTATGATGCCCATTATGTTTGCAGTCTCCACCGGGACTCTTGCACTCGTTGCGAGATTTGTGGGAGCCAAGGATTTTGAGACTGCTGAGAGAGTTCTTGAGCAGAGTGTATACCTATCATTTTTAATAAGCATCCCGGTAATGCTGTTAGGGCTCTTTTTCGGAGACGACGCGCTGAGAATAATGGGTGCGAGTGAAGAGGTCGTAGAGCTTGGGTATTCATACATACGCGTCTTTTTCCTGTTTTATCCCGTGAATTTTATGGCCTTTGCTGCGTTCAGCGCTCTTAGAGGGGCCGGGGACACAAAGACCCCGATGAAGCTGAGCCTTCTCACCAATGGGGCAAACGTTTTCTTGAACTACTGTTTGATATTTGGACACTTTGGTTTTCCGAGGCTTGAGGTGGTTGGAGCGGCGTTGGCTTCGGGGTTGTCGCTTCTTTTGGCATTTATAGTTGGGTTTGTCCTCTTCCTAAGGGGTTCCCTTATTTTGAAGTTCAGGCCGTCATTTAGACTCGACATTGAGATAACAAAGAGGATCTTGAGGATAGGAATCCCTGCAACAGTTGAGAGAGCAATATTCAGCTTTTACAACTTCCTTTACATCAGTATTGTTACAAGATTCGGCACGATAGCACTTGCGGCCCACCAGGTTGGACTTAGGGTGGAGAGCATTGCTTATATGCCTGCCTTTGGGTTTAACGTTGCTGTGTCTGCCCTAGTTGGTCAGAGCCTTGGAGAAGGAAAGCCAGAAAAGGCCGAAAAGGTGGTTTACGAAGCCCTAAAAATGGTCTCTGTGTTTATGGGGGTTATGGCGATAATTTTGATCGTTTTCCCCAGATACCTTGTCATGCCGTTTGTCACAAAGAGTGATCCGAACTATGCCGAAGTTCTTAGGCTCGCGAGTATTTATCTCATAATCGTGGGAATAAGCGAGATTCCGCTTGGCTGGATCTTTGTTCTCAGCGGTGCCCTCAGAGGTGCTGGAGACACAAAGAGCCCCATGTATGTAACGGCAATAAGCAAGCTTTTGTTCAGAATAATACCCTCCTACATTCTGGGCTTTGGAATTTCCCTCGGCCCAATTCACGTTAAGGGGATGGGGGTTATTGCCGCGTGGCTTGCGATGACTCTGGAGACATTCACCACGGCGCTCTTCTTCTGGTGGATATTCAAGAGGGGAAAATGGAAGTACATAAAGGTTTAGCTACTGGAGGGCTTTTAATGCCTCCAGAACCTCTTCAAAAGGAGCGTCGGTTTTTATTGCCGTTGGTGAGAAGTGTGTTCTGCTAACTTTGTACCCCTTTTCCTGGAGCAGAGCCGCTATGTCTGAAAGTTTTCTCACCTCAAGGGAGTTCCTCCTTGCTAGGGCATGGATGTCGTAGAAGAACGGGATATCGAGCTCCTCGACGATAACATCCAAGAACTTGGAAACTTTCTTTTTCTCAGCCAGTTCGCTTTTATTCTCGGCGTTCATTTTTTCCACAACTTCCTGATTCTTGAGCGGACCAAGCCACAGCGGCCCAAAGGCATCCGGCCTGCTTGGCAGGAAAGCCTTCTCAACTTCAAACCTCCCAGTTTTAGCATCGAAGTAAAGGTATCCAAGGTTTCCGAGTGCTTTATCACCCTCTTTTGCACCGTCTTTTAGCCTTAAAAACGCCCTGAAGTAGTGGTCTTTATAGTAGGCAAAGAGCACCTCAACACCGAGGTCGTATTTTGCCCCGTATCTAACTACAGTTCCAATTAGAATTCTCAAACCGCTTTCGTGGCACAGCTCTCCTCTTATCGGCTTTGCATTGTACTTTCTCAGGCAGGCTTTGAAATGGGCTCCACAGAGGGGAGCGGTGTCTGTTGCTGTCAGTGCAAGGACGCCTTTTCTTTTCACACTCCTAAGGGAAGAATCGAGGAACTCCATTGGGGAACCAAAGGGGTCGAGGTCTATAAAGTCAAAGTACCTGAACTTTTCGGCCATCAAAAGGTTTGCATCTTTGTTCGTGGCCACTAATGTCTTTTTGGCCTTTAAGATTGCAGAATTCTCACTGACGTCTGCTTCTCCTTCAAAATTGAGCTTTAGATTTTCAATTATCAGCTTGAAAGCCTCGGGATTTATATCGTTGAGCCAGATTTCTTTGGCATCAGTTTCTAGGGCGTACCTTATTCCTCTAATTCCGGTGGCGGATAAAGCGTCCAAAACCGTTTTTGCCTTTACAACATTCAAAAAAAGAACGCTCAGGTCTCTGTTAAATGCCATAACCGGATTGTAAAATACGGGAGCGTCGTAAATACGCTCTGCCTTAGGCACAAGAATCTCAGCCTTTCCTTCCTTAATTTTGGTAAGCTCCATCAAGTTGCCTCCAAAAAAGAGGAAAAGGAGTTCACTTTATCTCGACGTAGTCTCCCAAAGCCTGACCGGGCAAGGGCTTTTCGAACCTTGCCTTTACCTCTCCTCTTGTACCGTGGGTTCTTGTAATCTTACCAACAAGGAGCTTTCCGCTTGGGCTCTTCCATATTACCTTCTTTCCTATGAGTCCTGATGCCTGTTCTTTGCTGTCGATACCGAGGGGTTTGATAATCATGTGGTTGGTGTGCTGGTGCTCTTTACTCCTCATGTAGCTCAATACGATACCCTTCATTATCATCACCGGAAATCACTATGGAACCTTATTTTTAAACTTTTATGTTGCTGAAGACGATACTGTCAGGATAACTGGGGTATCACCTCCTGAAGCCATTCAGTAACATCACCAGGCGGATCACCAAAACTAGAATGAATTCTGACAAAATTATACCAGAAGGCAAACAGAAAAACAAACCTATGAACCCTCCTCCAGTCTTTACCCCTGAAATTATTCCAGAAACGCTTCGTCCTCTCCTTCAACGTCCTAAACCAGCGCTCAACACTGTTCCTCGGCCCGAAAGTCACATGCAGATAATCCAGCCCGAGAGATTTAAACGCTGATTTATACCACGGCCCTTTGT
>NZ_WHIZ01000102.1:0-3973 GCF_009372125.1 Thermococcus sp. 101 C5 | reverse complement strand
GTAATGTGTTATGGTCTGAAAATCCTCCTCAGAGTCAAATACTGTTTAAATAACAGGGGGTGAAACTAAACACGCCCTATTCTGGCGAAAAGTTTATAAAGATATCCCAGATAGCTAAAGTGGACATGGCCGGGGTGGTGTAGCCTGGTTAGCACAGGGGACTGTGGATCCCCTAGCCCGGGTTCAAATCCCGGCCCCGGCCCCAGAACAACACTTCTCCCAAAATACAACGCCTTCAAAACTTCTTCAAGCAAACGAGACATGTTAATGTTATTTTTCTTCGCAAACTCCACCAAATCAGCCCATCTACCAGAGGAACAAAAACATCGGTGTTGTCGCTCCCTTGCCCTTGAGGAGTACTGCGATGAAGAAGTTATGGGGGAACCATTCAAGAAGGTTATTGAAACTCTCAAGGAGATTGGATTCAGAACAACTACCGGAATGTAAGGATCAAATTCCTTTCTTCTTTGAAAATTTTTATGCCAGGTTTTTAGAGCTTACTTGGTCTAAATGTTTCCCCAATGATCCTGAAGAGAGAAAACTATAATTACCATTAAGTGAAATTCAAATTAGTGGCTTTCGTCGTGGTGTTCATAATGGATGAGGCAAAGATAGCAGTCTTTGCATATTCAGAAGACAAATTTGAGGAAAAGAGGGTTAAAACGGTCAAAGATGTCCTCAAATACAAAGATTACAAGGTGGTTTGGGTAAACATAGACGGAATTGCTTATCTCCAAGAGCTTAAAGAAATCTTCAACTTTCATGAAGTTGCTATTAAGTCAATTCTTAGAGCAAAGACCCGGGCAAGGGTTTCCATTCTAAAAGACCACATTTTTGTTTTACTTCACCAAGTCTACGAGCTGAAAGGGGGCTTGAAAAAAGAGAGAACCGCGGTTTTTCTAAAAGATAACTTCGTAATAACAATGCAGGAACGGCCTGGCGATGTGTTTAACACGATTAGGAAAAACATAAGGCACGGGGAAGGAATTTTCAGGAAGAAAGGTGCAGATTACCTACTCTTTGCACTTCTTGATGCGATAGTTGAAAACTACGTTCCAATTCTAGAGAACATCAGCTCGCAAATGGAGCTCATAGAAACCAAAGTCCTAAAAGACGGAGACAAAGAAGTGCTTCGAAAGATACACGGAATTAGGAGAAGGATACTGTTTGTGAGGAGAACAATATTTCCTCTGTTGGAGATCTTTAGACGGCTAAGGTTGGAGGGAAAAGACTTCTTCGGTGAAGAAACCCAGAAATACCTGGAAGAACTCCATGAGCACGTTATGGAAATCCTTGATATTATTGAAAACCACCGAGAAATGGCCAATGGTTTGATCGATATCTACTACTCCACCCTCTCCATGAAAACAAACGACATCATAAGGATTCTCACAGTAGTATCTACGATCTTCATGCCCCTAACATTCATAACAGGTATATATGGAATGAACTTCAATACACATGTCTCCCCCTACAACATGCCCGAGCTCAACTGGTACTACGGATATCCGGCCACACTTCTGGCTATGCTCATAATAGCTCTCGGAATGCTTTATTACTTCAAAAAGAAAGGATGGTTATAAACCAAGGGCAAGTTTCACGGCCTTTTCAGCTATAACATCCATGGGGTCTATAAGCGGTATGTCGAAGTCTTCCTGCCTTAAAACCACACTAACTTCAGTACACCCTGCTATAAGCCCTTCACCCCTTTTTTCAAGCTTTTTGGCAATTTCAAGCATTTTTTCTCTTCCCCATTCCAAGTTACCAGCTTTTATACCCTCATAGATGGCGTCCATCAATTCTCTTTGGCCGTTTTTGTCCGGAACTGCTATCTCAATTCCCCTCTTCAAAAGGGCGTTATGATAAACCATCCCCTTTATTGTGCCATCCGTGGCTAAAAGACCAACTTTTTTTAGATTTAGGGTCTTTATGTATTCAGCGGTCTCTTCAACCATGTTTATAAGGGGTATCTTGATAGCCTTTTGAATTTCATCCGCAAAGTAATGGGCAGTGTTGCAGGGCATAATTATGAAGTCCGCTCCCCAGCTTTCAAGTTTTTTTGCACTGTCAATGAGCTCTGGAAGCGGGTTTTCGCCTTTTCCGAGAATATATGCTGTCCGGTCGGGGATTTTGGGATTGTTGTAGATAATTATTCTCGGGTGATCTTGATCTTTTTTGGCTGGCGTCTTGAGTACTATCCTTTTGAAAAGCTCTACAGTTGCAAGAGGGCCCATTCCACCCAGAATTCCTATGACCTTCTCCATGCTCGATCACTTCGCGTATTTGATTTTTCCTTCCTTGAGTTCAACATAGCGAGCCATTATAAAGAGCAGGTCGCCCAGACGGTTGAGATATTTAAGAACATCTTCTCCAATCCCATATTCCAAAACTACCTTGGCAACTTTCCTCTCAGCCCTTCTAGCTACTGCTCTGCAGACGTCAAGCTTTGCACTCCCCAGTGTAGCTCCGGGAACCACGAACCCTTCGAGTTTTACTTCGCCTTCAAACTTTTTGATAAGCCCTTCCAAATGCCTTATCTCTTCTTCCCCAATTTTTTTGTATTCTCCTTTACTTGCAATTTCGGCCATGAGCGAATAAAGCTCAACCTGGATTTTCTCAAGGAGTTCTTTCAGCTCTTCATCGAGGTAGTGCTTTGCTTCTCCTAAAAACGAGCTCAGTTCATCTATTGTGCCGTTGGCCTCTATTATCGGGGCGAATTTTACTATTCTTTCTCCAGTAAAGATTCCCGTTGTTCCTTTATCTCCGGTTTTGGTTGTGATTGGCATGCTCCCACCACTTGATATCAATGTATTAAATCAAAATTAAACTTTACTGTAAAGTATCTGTAAGCTCAAGTTCTAAAGTATACCATTGTTCATCAAAGAAAAATTAATAACATCCAACACCATTTTTTTATGAGGTGACCTTATGAAAAGAAAGGCCTTATTTTTGATATCTATTCTGATTTTAAGCCTACTGCCAGCAATCTCGCCAAAATTTGTAAACGCCGTCCCTTATGTTTCCATACAAGATATCCAGTACACCACAAGTTCAAGTGGGGACTCTCCTTATAAGGGCCAAACGGTAATTACAACCGGGGTAGTAACTGCAATTACCAGCGATGGATTTTTCATTCAAAATGGAACCGGACCATGGAGTGGCATCTACGTATACACAAAATCGGCACCTAACGTTAATATCGGAGATATTGTGGAGGTAAAAGGATACGTAAAAGAATACTATGGGCTCACAGAGCTCTCTGTAAATC
This sequence comes from Thermococcus sp. 101 C5, assembly GCF_009372125.1. Classification (NCBI taxonomy): domain Archaea; kingdom Methanobacteriati; phylum Methanobacteriota; class Thermococci; order Thermococcales; family Thermococcaceae; genus Thermococcus; species Thermococcus sp. 101 C5. The sequence continues at coordinate 705 of NZ_WHIZ01000102.1, read as the reverse complement.
CCTACTATGGAGATTATGTCAAGATTTTAGGCACTAGCTCAGTACCAGAACCTATCACACTTCCAACAGGAAATGTCTCTCAAGAGCAATGGGAAGGTGTCCTGATTAAAGTGGAAAACGTTGTAGTAACCAATGCAAACTTAGGGTATGGAGAATGGGAAGTTGACGACGGTAGTGGTCCCGTTAGGATAGATGACCTCATATACAAGTATACTCCCCAAAAAGGACAAAAATTTGAGTACATAATTGGAGTAGTTTACTACTCTTTTGGAGCTTTTAAGATAGAACCAAGAAGTGCTGAGGACATAAAGGAATATATTCCTCTGGTAAAGATAACTAGCCTTACAGCCCCAGATGTTGTTTATAAAGGCATGCCAGCTTTGATCGAGATAGCTATTAAAAACGAAGGAAGCTTTGATGAGAATGTAACGATAATCCTTTCAATAGAAGAAACAGTTGTACTCAACAAAACGATGGAAATCAAAGCCGGAGAAACTGAGACAGTTAAGTACGAGTGGACACCTCAAAACCTCGGCAACTATGGGATTAAGGCAGAGATTCTGGGGTATGATACAAAATATTTACCCTAGTTCCCACCACCTGTGAAGTTGTATAATCTGTCCAGATTCACGGCCAGAATCGCCCCTAAAATCCTGACAGCTAACCCCCTCAAACTAACACTCCTGCTCGGCCTCAGAAGAAACT
>NZ_WHIZ01000101.1:0-4033 GCF_009372125.1 Thermococcus sp. 101 C5 | reverse complement strand
TATGACTCAAAACCATTTAAGCTTTACGGAACCAAAAATATTCAAATGTTCCGGTAGTTATCGTTTAAAGAACAGCCTATATCACATATCTTATCTCCCTCACCATTAATTGTGATCCAGTTTGAGAGTTTTATTTCCGGTTCTAAGCGCCGCCCAGGCTGAGAAGTTAAACAAGCCTGACTTTTCTGTCTTGGTATATGAATACGTAAACGTCTGGTGAAAGAGCGAGGCTTGAGAAAAGAAAAAGTCAGACCTTTCATTGCCCGTCGTCAGAAGTAGTTTTAAAAATTGTTAAAAAGTTTCTCATAATTTCTTTCTCACCTTCACAGCAACGCCTCTCTTTGCTTTCACCATCTCCTCTCCGCTGAGAACGGCTTTTCCAACGCCGACGACTTGTTCGTCCCTCACAACGCCAACAATGTCATCCGGGCGTATTTTGCCATCTGCTTCATTAACCCCAACGGCAAAAACGTCTCCCCTGAGATCGAAGTCAATCTTCACGTAATAGCTCTTCGTTGCATCGTAGATGCGCTGCATGCCAAAGGGCGTTACACTTATCACGCCGTCTTGGTAAGTTCCAGTTTGCTCATTGCCTATGAGAATGCGGAGCATTTTGGAACCTATGATTCTAGCATCCTCTGGAAGAACTGCTTCTCCAGCGCCCAAGCCAAAGTAGAAGTCAAACACTTTCCTTATGTTCTCGTAGAAGCGGTATGTCCTGTCTTCCTTTCCAGCAGTCAAATCCAAGCCAAGTTCCTTTATCGTCTTCTTTAAGCCCTCCAAGCTTTCCCTGCTTGTTGTGCCGTTTTTAACTGGAGTAAAGATTATCTCCCTTCCACTGACCTCGCTGGCTATTTTAGCAACGTCTACATAAGCTTCGTCCAGGTGGGCAATTATCGGAATCCTCTTGGGGTATTTCTCCAGAGCATTAGCTAAGAGCTCAGCAGCAGAGGTTATTTCCTCTTCACTCCAGTGGCCAGTAACTACAATGTCGTATTTGGCTAACCACTCCCACTCCCTCGGCACGACTCCAAAGGGAGACGTAAGGATGAGCTCGTGTATTCTGTATATTCCATTCCCAAGGGCTTCCTTGAGAGCTTTTCTGTAAAGCGTGTGAGAGCGCGAGTGGGAATAGGGCTTTTTAGCTGAGCATGGGAAAAGGAAGAGCACTTCAGCGTTTTCAGGGGGCTTAAATCTCTCAACTACTCTCTGCCTCCACCTCACTACTTCTGGCCTGTTCTGGGAGGCATCACTTATGAAGTAAACGGTGTCCCTTTGTATGGGGGTGTATTTTTCAAGGTAATCCCAGTTTTCCTTGTCGGCTATCCTCAGTATCCCGGCATGAGCTTGGGTGTAGAAAAAGTTCTCAACCAGATAGCGAAGCTTTCCTTCCTCAAGAGCCTTTTTAACAAGCTTTATAACCTCTTTAGCGAATTCCAGAGAATTCTCCTTCTCCTCCCAAAGTATTGGGGAGAACTGCGTAAAGCCCTTCTTGTGGAAATCGTAGAGCTTCAAGGAACGGGTATCAAATGCATCAATGCCGAGATAAACAGCCAGGGGGTAGAAAAACGGCTCAAGGTCAGTAATTAGCAACAAATTGGGATCTTTTTCCCTGATAAGTCTAACGGCTTGAACAAATCTCCTGTAGTCTTTTACAAAGATTTTTGCATTCCCTATGTAGAGGGCATCGAAGGAATACTGAGAGAGAACATTGTCAAGGAACTCCTCGATGTACTCAAGGTTCCTTACAACAGGGACATAGAGGGCGTTGAATTTTGAATAATCAACGTTGTACAGCCTGCTCAGGGCTTTCTCTACTATTTCTCTGGGAGTATAAAAACTGAGGGGAATTGAAGGGGCAAGGTTGAAGTCATATTCCCCAAACTCTTTAGGATAGAAGTAAGAATTGAACGGCGAAAGAGTAAAATCTACCCCTGCCAAAGCGGGTGTTTCAAAGGTTTTTCCATTAAGCTTAACTAACCCAAGCCTTCCTGGACCTTCGTGCTTTACTATTTCCATGCTTCACACCAGATTGTATCTCTGGAGCAACAGGAGCTCGTCCAAGGTAAGCTTTTCACCGCGCTTGAACTTTTCGAGAGCTTCAACTGCCTTTTCAAATGTAGCATCTTTCTTTGCCCTCATTCTTGCAACCATCTTATACGCTATAAGCTCCTTGTGCTTCTGGTCAAACTCGAATATCTTCTTCTCTACATCCCTGAGATCCATCCTAACTTCCCTAATCTTTTCCCTGAGCTCAACTACCTTCTGGTGATACTCATCTGCTTCTTTTTTAATCTCATCTGCCTGCTGGTAAGCTTTTAGCATCTGTTCATGGAACTGCTGACTCTGATTTGCGAGCTTCTGTATTTCCATCCCTATCGCTCTTCTTGCTTTTTTCAGGTTTTCAATCTTCTTTCTTGTTTCTTGGAGCTTCTTGTGGAATCTATCAGCTTGCTGGAGAATTTCAAGCTCTGTAGCCAAAACCTGAATTTGATCGACTATCTGCTTTTCTCTCTCGGGAGTGATGTTTGGATTGGTCTGCAGTTCCCATTCGAGCTTTTCAATTCTCTCCTCTATCTTCTCCTTTGGCATTCTCAGTCTTCTCAGCTGTCTGTATTCATCCCTCTTTGCCCTGTACTCCATGGCTTCTTGATAGAGAAGATCAAGCTTGGCGTTTATCTCTTCCCTGTTCTTTTTAAGTTCCTGAATCTGCTGGTTGATTTCATCCCTTTTTATTTTATATTCTCTTGCTTTCTCCCTTAACTGCCTTACTTCTTTATTCTTCTCATCTCTTTTTTGTATCCAGATATTCAGCTCCTTTTGGAGCTGTTCCAATCTCTCTTGGATTTCCTTTTTCTCTCTTTCTAAAGCCTCTATTTCGGCTTTTATCCTCTTAATTTCCTCTGGGTCTACTTTCACTTGCATGGTCTCTTCCCCTTCCATCATTTTAGAATAGTTGATCATAATCTCACCTTGATTTAAGCCTAACTAAAGGGATGCAAAAACCAAATAAAAACTTTTTGGCTGGGACGCGAAATTATTCACCAGAACTGAAAACCAAAGCTTAACTTTTCAAAAAATGAAATAAACAAAGACTCACCAATCTACTCTTTTCCTTGCTGCTTTACCGGATAAGGTATGAATTCTACGGTTCCCCTCTGCTTTACAGGTTGTTTGTAGAGCTCCATTAAGGCATAAACCTCCTCTGGAACATCTGTCTCAATGTGAAGTCCGAGCTCCTTTGCATGCTCGACGGTTATTGGATAGTCATGGGTCCATCTTCCTTCGGTTAGTATCTGAGCCAATTCTCTGGCTTTCTCTTCACCGTATTTGTCCTTTAAGAGACTGTATACAAAGTCCTGAACCTGGTTTATTGCTTTCTTTGCCACATCAGCGAGGATAAGAGTTTGATCATCAACCTTCTCTGCGCCTTTTTGTTCAACAGCCCTTATTATGCTCGGCGCTGGATACTGGCCCAGCTGTGGATCCACCGGTCCTAAAACGGCGTGAGGATCCATTATTATCTTGTCAGCGGCTAATGCTATTAATGTCCCACCGCTCATTGCGTAGTGCGGCACTATTACCCTTGTCTCAGCGGGATGGTCTTTCAAAGCCTTCGCTATCTGTGTTGCTGCCAGAACTAATCCTCCAGGGGTGTGAATAATCAAGTCAATTGGCTTGTCTTTTGGAGCCATTCTAATCGCTCTGAGAATTTCTTCACTATCTTCTATGCTAATAAACTTGTACACAGGGATTCCAAAGAAACCTATGCTTTCCTGCCTGTGAATCATTGTTATCACTGTGGAATTCCTCTTTTTTGCCAGCTTTTCCAGCAGCTTTGCCCTCGCAATCTGTAGCTGTCTGTACTGGAGCTGAGGCCCCATAAGCAAATAGAAAAACAACCCTAGTTCCCATTAGATCGTTAGGGTTATAAGTACTTAAGTTTTTTGGTTGATTGGGGCGTGTTTAGTTTCACCCCCTGTTATTTAAACAGTATTTGACTCTGAGGAGGATTTTCAGACCATAACACATT
>NZ_WHIZ01000100.1:0-4058 GCF_009372125.1 Thermococcus sp. 101 C5 | reverse complement strand
CGATGAAGACGGGAGGAGGGAAGCCCACCCGTTACGAAATTAACACTCTACACACACTTTACGGGTAGGCAGAACGGCGTTTATAGTTGTTAGGGGAGTTAAAGGTGATTAGACTTATAACCAGAGAAGAGGCATTTAAAAGAGCAGAGAGGATAAAGAAAGAAAATGAAGCCATCTATGGTGTACCATTTGAACTAGAGCACAGGTATCTCCCCCTCGATGTTCTCATACCGACCCAATGGGAGCTGAGTGAGAAAAAGCTGGTAGTAGTGCTTCAAGAGATAGTCCACGGCTACGATGCTCCCGTCATAGTTTTAGAACACAGGGGAAAGTACTACATCTTAGACGGACACCACAGAGCGTATGCGAGGAAAAAGCTGGGCTTTTCGGAAATTGAGGCAATAATCCTTAGACCTCTCCAAGAAATCCATACAAAAATTGAGGAGTCAGTGAAAAAAGCAAAATTAAAAAGTCTCGACGATATTGTGATAGCTAAGGAGTAATTTTGGTGAGAGCATGTGCGAATATACCTTTGAAAATGGTGAAAAATGCAAAACAAAGTCCTTAGCGGGTTCAAAGTACTGCTCACTCCATATTCCTTTTGATGAGGGCGAGTTACTCTATGGAGAAAAGATAAAGGAGATCAAGGAGAGTGCATTTAAGAGGAAGCTGAATAGGGGAGTTAGGTACTTTGAAGGGGTTCAGCTGTATGAGGCTAAAATCTCTGACCTAAAGAGCGAAAAACCCCTCATTTTTAAGAACTCAAAGATAAAGACTCTTATTGTCGAAAATTCTGACCTGAAAGGGCTTTCTATTTTCAATTGTGAGATTGAGAGGGTCGTATTGATAGCGTCATCTATAGCGACGATTTGGGTAAAGAACTCCACCTTTTTTGGTTTCAATATTCTTGACGTCAAATTTGAGAACTCGATTTCTGTAAAGAACAGCACGGTTCGATATTTAATGATGAACTCCGTTCAGTATGCTGAGCGAGCCATATCAGGTGAGGAAGAATATGGGGAAAAGGAAACAATCCACGGGAGAATAGAGCTTTCAGACCTCAAAAACGTTAGGAAGATAGCAATAAATTCCAGATACCCCTTGCTTAAAGAACTTTTGGATGAACACGGGATAACATTATCTAGAATCTCGAAAAAGCACGTAAAGGCCAGAATCTTCCTAATAAAAAATGTGGTGTTTGATCCAAGCCCCAGGTTTAAGAGACAGGTTAGGATATTCATCAGAAACTTTGATGGAGTCCTTCAACTTGAAAGCCTTGAAGTTCCGGGACATGTAGAGATAAGAGGAGGGCGGTTAAAAGTCCCCGAGTTTGTACACACTACAATTTACAACAACCTCGTCTTTAAGAGCGTCGCGTTCTACGGGAACACAACGTGGAACCTGACAGTGCTTCCAAACCTTTTAGCTGAGTTGAATGTAATAGGATTTGTAATCCTTGAAGAGTGCAGCTTCAATAACCCGGCAATGGAGGAATTTTTCTACCGTCTGGCAAGGATTACGTGGGAAAAAAGCGGTGACAAAGAAAAGGCGGATGAATATTACTATTTGGAGATGCTTGCCAGAAGAAAGCAGAAGATGGGAAGATACGTGACATACCTGCCCAAGCTCGGAATCAGAGTACGCCTCCCGCACCTCCCTCTTGGTAGAATTGGAACCAAAATAAAACACTACTTCCATCTTTTGGAAGGCCTTTTTGAGTGGTTTTTTGCTGACTTAACGTGCAAATATGGGACAGACTGGAAAAGACCAATTGTTATCTGGTTGTTCATGGTTAACATTGTATTTCCGGTTCTCTTCTATTTCACAAAAAGCGTCACAAGCTCCGGTGTGCCGCTGAAGAGCTTTCTTGACTATGAATATTTTAGTGTAGTGACGGCAACAACCCTCGGTTATGGAGACCTTCATCCCGTTGGTATTGGACGGGTAATTGCTTCAGTCGAGGCCCTTTTCGGTATGTTCATGTGGGCTGTCTTCCTGACGGTCTTTGCAAGGAAATACATGCGGTGAGGGTGAAATGAAAATGATAGTTGGCTTGATAGTCAATCCAATAGCCGGAATGGGCGGTAGAGTTGCCCTAAAAGGCACAGATGGGGTGGTTGAAGAGGCCATAAAAAGAGGGGCTAAGCCTGTGGCGCTTGAGTTTACAAAGCTCTTTTTGAGTGAGCTTTCTCATTATGATGTCGAGGTCGAATTCTTGACTGGCCCGGATGGGCTTGGGGAGGATGCTGTTAAGGAGTTTAGCTTCCCATATAGGGTTATTAAACACAGAGAAATCAAACATAAAGAAATATCCGGTGTTAAAATTCCCGACACTACTGAGGAGGATACAAAAACGCTTGCAAAGCTTATGAAAGATGAAGTGGACATACTGGTCTTTGCAGGAGGAGACGGGACGGCGAGGAATATATACGAGGCGATAGACAGTGAAAAGCCCATCCTTGGAATTCCAACTGGAGTTAAGATGTTCTCCGGAGTTTTTGCAACTTCCCCAGAAGACGCTGCAAGGCTTCTTGTCGAGTTTGCAAAGGGAAACGCAAAGCTTGTGGAAAGGGAAATCCTCGACCTTGATGAGAATGCATACAGACACGATGAAGTGAGAGCAAAGCTCTATGGAAAGGCCTTAACGCCCTATATGGAAACCCTCGTGCAGGGAGCAAAAGAGAGCATTCCCGTAGATGAGGAAGAAGAACTCGACGCAATAGCTGAAGCTATTGTAGAGGAGCTTGAGGATGGGATTTATTTTCTGGGAGCTGGCTCGACAATTAAAAAGATTAAGGATAAGCTTGGAATAGACGGGACACTTCTGGGAGTAGATATAGTTGAAATAGAAAACGGAAACGCAAAGCTTCTTGTAAAAGACGCTCAAGAAAAAGACCTGCTGAAATATGTCCATAGAAATCCAAAAATCATTGTAACTGTTGTGGGGGGTCTGAACTTTCTTTTTGGCAGGGGCAACCAGCAGTTCTCTCCGGAAGTTTTGAGGCATATACCAAAGGAAAACATTATTGTAGTGGCCACTCCCTCAAAAGTCAAAGGGACAATAAGAGTTTACACCGGAGATAAAGAGGTTGATGAGAAGCTTAAAGGGTACATAAAGGTGAGGATATCCCCCTGGGCAGAGAGAATCGTAAAAGTTACCTAGGCTCAAGGTTTATAACTTAGGAACCCTTCCTATTTTTTGGTGAATGACCGTGAGGTTTGAAGTGCTTAGTAAGGAAGATATGATAGAACTTTCAAAAGAGCTCAGCAAAGAGGGAATAATGAACAAAACCCGGGAGGAACTCGGATGGGAGCTTCATCACATCATTGTAATTAAGGGAAAGTTTAGTGAACTTGTTAAGAAATCTGAAGGCATTGAAGTAATTGAGGATACTCTCGAAGAAATAAGAGCAACTTTTGATGCTCTTATGGATGAATGGAATGTGGGAGAAGAGAAAGAATTTAAGGAGCTCTTCGATGAGGTAAATGTTCCCAAGCTGACGCTCATAACCGCATTGATCGAGAACGGATATGTTGAGGGAGAGGAGAAGCTCAGGCTTCTTAATAAGCCTAAACTTGATGAACTTGAAATTGAGTTCAGGTTTAACATCGATGAGCTTGAGGATGTGCTGGAGGAGATAGAGGATAAGCTCGACGCAACACTCACAACTGAGCTCTCCTTTATGAGAAAATACTTTGTCGAGGTTCTTGAAATCGAGGAAGAAATGATAAAGAGGGCTTTGGAAATAGCGGAGGAATATGCCACCGAAGATTCTTTGGTCGAGGCCATGTTTGTGGGAATTGGAAAGTCAGTACTGGCAAATGCAATACTTGAAATAGCTGAAAAGAAGGATACAAAAATCGAATTAATTGAAACTCTCTTGGAGCATGAGCCGCTGACCGTAGAGGGGAAAAGAGAAAAGATAAACATATACTTTGACGATGAAGCAATAGAAGATATATTAAAAGAACTGCAGAAGAGGGCGTGTTTAGTTTCACCCCCTGTTATTTAAACAGTATTTGACTCTGAGGAGGATTTTCAGACCATAACACATTAC